>CAYFLQ010000031.1:2786-11021 GCA_964344065.1 uncultured Sphingobacterium sp.
TTTGCAAATCCAATTCCATTCGTAACCTTCAATTTGAAATTTTAATGAAGCGGTTGATCACGATATGGCTCATAACGCTTGTTTATCTTGGATGTACCAAACCATTGGAACTGCCCGATACCAAACCCAATGCAACCATATTAGTTGTAGAAGGCGATATCATTGCAGGTAACAATGCTGAGAATACATTTTATTTAAGTCGACTTAAAACATTACAAGGAAAGGATAGCATACCTGAGCTCAATGCGTTGATTGAAATTGTTGCAAAGGATGGAGCAAAATGGCAAGTGCAGCAACTTGGAAGAGGTACCTATAAATCAATCCTCAATATTCCAACCAACAAAGGGCTATCATTGCGCATTCAAACCACAGATGGTAAAATTTATCAGACAGCATACCAAGATCCCATCATTACACCGGCGATTGACAGTGTAACCTATCAACAGGTGCCAGAGGGGATGAAAGTATTTGCGCATACACATGATACTAAAAATAATACACGTTATTACAGATGGACATATCAGGAAACATGGGAAAGACATGCATGGTTTGAAACCTATTATGATTATGTAGGTGGAAAAATTATTGCACGTCCTGTTGGTGATCAAATCTTTGCATGCTGGAAAACAGCTACAGCACCGAATATTGTTGTAGACAACAGTGTTGCTCTCACCAATGATGTCATCAGCTATAAAAACATCACAACTGTACCCTATGCATCTGAAAAATTATACGTTCGATACAGCATCTTGGTAAAACAAATTGCATTGTCGAAAGAAGCATATGATTTTTGGAACATCCTTAGAAAAAACACTGAACTAACAGGTACCTTGTTTGATCCACAGCCTTCCCAACTTTCTACAAACATTACATGTACCAACGACCCAACCAGATCAGCCATAGGATATGTTTCAGTGGGTACTGTTTCCGAAAAAAGAATTTTTGTGATGAACTCTGCCATGAATTTATGGCCAACAAAAAATCCGGATGATGTTTGCGATCCGGTTGAGTTGCCAACGGCAGCTGCAGCTGAAACTTTTTTAAAGAATTACCCAACTTATGCAGTTGCATATATCATCACACAAGGTGGATTTGGCCTTGCCATGAAACCCTGTGTAGACTGTAGACTCAATGGTGGAACAAACGTACAACCTTCTTTTTGGTAACATGATTAGAAATTCTATCATATCACTCTTCGTTATTTTTTACACAGCAAGTGCATTTGCACAGCAAGCTGTTGTAAAAGTATGGGCAGATCAAGAAGTATTCATTGTCGGAGAGGATATGTGGATAGATGGAATTATTCAGCATGGTTTACCCCTTTCTAAAACCATGCATCTTCAATTGTTGGATAGAAATGGCAATAAGAAAGCAGAGACCGTTGTCATGTTGGATAACAATCATTTCAATGCATTTATAACGGTACCGACCAATTTGCCTTCTGATTATTATTTTCTGGATGGATATTCAGCAGGTTTGAAAGGAAAAACAGAATTGTATCCAGTTATGATCATCAATCCAAAAATCGCTCCCAGTTTGGGTTGTAATGTTAGTACGGGAAGGTACACACCTGTTGCTTCTGCCTTGAATGTGTATTCAGACAAAGAAACATATCAGCCAAGGGCTGAAGTTAAATTGACCTTGAGTGGGCTCACCAATATTTCAAAAGGATATGTTTCAGTTGTAAGGGATGATCAGCTCAATCAGTTGTATAAAGACAATGCCATTGGTTTCAATGCTTCAATTGAACATGATGAAAACAATCAAATTGATCAAGAAGGAAAAATGTTAATTGCAAGAGTTCAGAAAGATGGAAAACCGGTGAGCAATGTAACCGTATTGGCATCCGTTAAAGGCAGTTACGCTTCATTGGCCATTGCCCATTCAAATGAGGATGGTGTATTGCAATTTTTATTCCCGTTCAAATATGACGCCAATGAAATCATCCTCCATCCATTGAACAATGAGAAAGGATTGAACTTTGAACTTTCATCATCCAAATCTGTTAGCCCAATTTCATTTCCTTGCTTACAACTGGAAGAAAAATACAGGAATGATATTGAAGCCCGCACCATGCATTTGAATGTAAGTAAACAATTTTACCCAGACGTAAATAGGTCCACCAAGGACAATGCAGTTGATACAATTGATTTTTATGGCAAGCCTGATGCCAGATATAATTTAGACGATTATGTAAGGTTTCCGAATATGGAGGAAGTGTTCGCGGAGATTATTTCAGAAGTTAGAGTGAAAAAAGAGAAAGATGCAGCGATGCTGCAGGTATTAAACATTCCATTTAAATTTTTCTTCAACAACGAGGGACTGATATTGGTGGATGGGATTCCTTATTTTAATACCAAAGAGTTGCTTGAATCAGATCCATTGATGATCAAATCTATTGATGTAGTAAACAGAAAATATATTTTAGGTGATCATGAATTTGATGGTATTGTACATTTCAGAACGTACAAAAATGATATGGGCACACTGAGGTTGTCTGATCTTGATAAATCATTCAATGTAAAAGGACTTCAAAAAAATACGCTGCTTAAACCAGCATTTAGTGTTGGCAATGCTACCAAGATGCCTGACATGAGAAATATTGTCTTCAGAAAAGATGATATTCAAACAGATTTCAGGGGTAGCACAACATTAACCTTTAAACTCTCTGATGCCATCGGTAACTATTCCATCAAACTAAGGGGAGTAGACAAACAGGGCAATACAACTACAGCATCCAAATCCATTAATATTTCCAGGTAAGCAGTACCTTGTGTAAAAGATTTACATGTTGTCCTATGGTGCTTGTGCGATCAATATAGAAGAGCTGGTAAAAAGCTACTACCATGTGAAGGCATTGAACCGTGTCAACCTGCAAATTGAAAAAGGAAAGATATTCGGATTACTCGGCCCCAATGGTTCTGGGAAAACAACCCTCATTCGCTCCATCATCGGATCATTGATACCAGATAGCGGAAAAATTGAAGTAATGGGACTTCACCCCATGAAAGATAAAATGCAGTTGAGAAAACAAATTGGCTATATGCCTCAGCTTTCTGCAGTGTATGAAGAATTATCAGCGATTGATAATATTACTTTTTTTGGATCCCTTCAAAAAGTCGAAAACCTTTCTAAGAAAGTAGACGAGATTCTCGCCTTTACTGAACTCACGCATCGTGCAAAAGATCCCGTGAGCACTTATTCCGGGGGAATGAAAAAAAGAGTTTCGCTTGCATGCGCCATGATTCACAATCCGGATCTGCTAATCCTTGATGAACCCACTGCAGCGGTCGATCCTCATATAAAAATTCAATCATGGGAACTGTTTCGTAAACTTACTACTCAAGGCGTTACGATTGTTGTGAGCACGCACCTGATGGATGAAGCGATGAGATGTGATCAGTTGTGTATTTTAAACAAGGGAGAAATTGTTGTAGTGGATACACCTCAAAAAATTCTTGCACTGGGAAGAACGAAAATGAGTGTGGAAAGGAATGGAAGGAAAGAAATAAAAACCATTTCTTCAGCGCCTGAAGATTTCGCAAAGGAATTACAATCAATGGGATTGAACAACAGCATCGATGCGATTGAACTTTATCCTGATACCATTGAAGATATTATGCTGAGACTGGTTGATCAAAATTCAAAATCTGAAGATGAAGGATAGTCACTTGGGTATTATCAGTGGAAGGGTGATCAATCAATTGATCAATGACAAAAAGTATCTCGCACTTTCGGTAGTGGCCCCCATGCTGATCATTTTGTTTTTCAAATTGTTTGCAGATGCAATGGTGTCCATTACTCCAGGCTTTGTGGTTTCAAGGTATGCATTGCCCATTGCAGCTTTCATTGTTCACTTTCTTTGTTTCATTCTTTGTGCCATTGCGTTGGTACAAGAAAGAAAAGCAGGTACATTGGAAAGACTGTTCATCAGTGGAGTAAAAAGATCATCTATAATTGGAGGATATGCCATTGGATATATTGGATTGGCAACTGTTCAATCACTCATTGTTTTGACAGAAACTTCTTTTCTATTTGAATTGAATTTGGATAATGGAGAACTCACCCTCGTGTTCATTGTGATTTGGATGTTGGCAATCGCCTCCGTTTTGCTGGGCATTTTCATTTCTACCTTTGCACAAACTGAAGGCCATGTATTTCCATTTATTCCATTGGTAATTCTGCCTTCTATATTTTTATCAGGCTTGCTGATTGATATCGATCTGCTGCCCGAGGCGGTACAGATGGTTGGAATGCTGCTTCCCCTCCATTATGCCAATAACATCATAGAAGGGCTCGTTTACGACGATTTATCGCCTAACAAATTGATTTTCAACCTTTCAGGACTAGGAATCTTTGCCCTCCTACTCTGGGCACTTGCATCATCTACATTAAAGGAAGCTGAGTGAAGATTTATTTTTTTTTGGATATAATTAAACAAAAAAACTAAATTTACTGTTTATAAGAGATAACTGCTTTGTCATGCAAACGCTTGAATTACAACCAATGATTTTAGACCTTGAGGAAGTCACGCTGTTTCCAGAGTTGAGTCAGGGTATCCTGAGCCTGGAATGGGAGAACTTTGTCAACGAACTTGAGTTTGAATAAACCTAGAGGGGTTTAAAATTGGTAACCTGATAACCCAATTCTTCATCTGCCATCATCTCTGAGTAGTCGAAGAATACATTTGAAGGGAAATAATATTTAGCATCGTATTCTAAGGTTTTATTAAAAGGCTTCCGTGCAATACTTTCACTGATAAAAGCAAAAAGATCATCGATAGATTTGATCATGCTATGCACTTGTGGATCATAGGGTTTGCCATTCACTGTTGAAACTTGACCATTTTTTACAACCACTTCATGCGGACCAACTGTTTCTAGTGGACAAAAACAATTTACACGGAGGCTAAATGAATAATTGGAAATTTTTTGAAGTTTCCAGTTATTGAATTGTTCACCAGAAACATCAATAGGTGATTTATTGCAACCCAGGAATAATAAAGTGAAAAGTAAAACTCTCATTTATACAAAGAAAAAAAACTCCCTTGATATCAAGGGAGTTTCAGTTATTCTTTAACAATTTTTTGTTGACTGATCAATTTTCCTTTTTCATCCATCACTTTAATATTATACACTCCTTTACCCAATCGAGTTAGATTGAAATCTGTCCCACTGAATAAATTAGATCTTTGCAACACCACTCTACCATTGCCGTCATAAAGAATGATGGTAATCTTACTAGCAACAGATCTGTCAAATTCAACTTTGAGTTGACTGGTAGCTGGGTTAGGATACAATTTCAAGGATGTAGAATTGCCATTGTTAAATACTGCAGTTGACAAATAATAATAATTATCTGAGGCGCTGCTTGTACAACCACTTGAAGTAACTTTCACACTATAATTTCCAGCGTCTGCTGGTTTGTATGATGCGGATGTTGCTCCAGAAACTGCAGTTGCATCTTTATACCATTGATTGCCCGAACTGGCACTTGAAACCAAATTACCATTGGCATCTCTGGTAACTGTAGGCTTTGCTGGAGTGGTAACCAAAGTTATGGCTGAAGCATCGCTGACTGGACTTGAACAATTGTTGGTAGTTACCTTGACTGTAAAACTTCCAGCTGCACTTACCACCAATTTATCTCTGGTTGAATCTTTAATGGCTGAACCATTTAAATACCATTGATTACCTGATGAAGCATTCGAAGAAAGTATGACCGTAGAACCTGAACAAACAATAGAATTACCTGAAATTTGAGGCTTAGAAGGAATGGCATTGACAGTAATTTTGGTTGTATCACTCAAAGAACTTGCACATCCATTGGAAATTACTTTCAAATTATAATTCCCAGTTGCACCTACAACGAGTTTGTTTCTGGTAGAATCTTTAATGAGTGATCCATTCAGATACCAAACGTTATTAGAAGTAGAGGAAGAAGAAAGTGTGACCGTCTCTCCACTACAAATATTTGATCCCCCAGTAATTGTTGGCTTTGTAGGCACTTCATTTACAGTGATGCTTATTGAAACCCTAGATGTGCTTTCACATCCACTTAAACTTGAGCTCACATAATATGAAGTTGTACCTGCAGTTGATGTTGCAATAGTTGGTGTTGTAGATGTTGCAGTACCTCCAGTAGCAGAAGTATACCAATTGAGTGAAGAACCAGTAGGAGCCGTTGCACTAAGTGTAGCAGGAGATTCACCAACACAATACGTATATGAAGTTTTAGATACCGTAGGTGCACTTGGTGCTGAGCAAGATACTGTTATCGGAACCCGTTGATTGACACTGAATTTTTCTGTTGTGCTGTTTTCTGCAATGGTTACTGTTACAGCTGATTTTCCAACAAACCCTGATGCATATAAAATAACTGAGTCGCCTCTGATGATTGATTTTAATCCACTGGTATCAGATTCAACAGTTAGTTTTAAATCAGCATTTTTAATACCATAATCTGCAAAATCGGCATACACCACTTTGAATCTGATTGAATCTCCTACATTCATTGACTGAGACGCAATTGAATCTATTGTTGGGTATTTATTGATTGAACGACTGACTCTATAAAACCCAACTGTTTTTCTTGGAAAAGTACTCGAAGAGGTAAGATCACGTCCAGTTATAACAACTCTATCACCTATTGGATTTGACCAACCAGATTGGCAATTCTCTCCAGAGCCTGTACCAATATAGGTAGTTCGTGTTGTTAAAGCATTCCCACCATATCTTGAAAATATTTCTAAATATTTATCTCCAGAAATAACAAAATCACCATCTAAAATTGAATGTTTAACAGAATTGCCACCTGCTTTTGCCAAAACTCTTCCTGTTGTTCGATCTGTAACTGAATTACCGAATCCATACACAGGGCCAACAAATGAAGTGTCCACTTCTGCATCAAATCCTAAGGTGGGAGCAAAGTAAACAACAGAACCATCGGCGTCTTTGATCAGTGTCCTGTCACGAGATTTTGTTCCAGTAATTATATACCCATTTGCTATTGCTATCCCATTTACAAATGGCCAACCACCTATATATGCCTTCCAAACAATTTTTCCTGTAGCAATATCAAATTTTCTAAGAAACATATCCCCGGATCCTGCATATACATATTTATCGTCGTCAGAAAATACAATTTTTCTAACCTGCCCAATATTGCTGTTGATATCCAATGTACTATCTGCTGTGTAAGACCAAAGAAGAGTTGCATTGGAACCTGTATTTCTATAAATAGATAAAGTTCCAGATCCAGTTGTACCTAACGCTAAATATTGACCGCGTGAAGAAACTGCAATTTCTAAACCTGACATAGTTGGGTCAACTCCTCGCAGCCCATATAATTTTGTACCAGTGGCACCGTCTAATACACCAATCCAATCAACAGCGGGATTCAAATTCAAACCTGCTTCAACTCCTGCCTGATTAATCATATAAGCAACTACTTTGCCATCTTTGCTTGCTCCTCCACCCCACGCTTCATAGGGAATTGAAGACTCCCAAAGTTTATTTCCAAAAGTTGCATTGGCCACACTAAACTTCATGATTTTAGACATCGCGCGACGAGTATTTATATCACTTGTTGTATTTCCATACCAGTTTTCTTGACCAGGTATTACTGTAATCGAACTGTCTCCTGGTGAAAAGATAGTTCTCCAAAATCCAGTTTCCGTTTCATACACTTTTACAGAGTCGGTTGAAAAGCTTGCCTTCCCAAATGGAAAAACAGTTGCGACCAGCCCTGAAACAGATTTTTCATCAGGTACTATTATATTTGAGGGAGGTACGAACAAACTATTATTTGAAGAAGTAAAATTTGCTTGAATTCTATAATCACTTCTAGGATTGACTTTTATACTAAATTGAACATACCGATTCCCTAAACTGTCTACTTGACTGACATAGCCTGCAGAAGAAGGATGAATATTTATGGATGCTTCATTGGTATTAATACTTACTGAAGAAAGTGATACTGTGTTTTTTAAATATCCTGGAATTACAAAACTGCCTTTGATGCTCTGTTGAACAGCATTTGTTTGTAACACTGCAATATTTGTAAGATCAGAAGAACTTCTGCTCACAACTTTTATGGGCTGATATATGGTATCATAAACTGTAATTGTTGTATCAGGTTCCCCATCTGGTCCATATACCACAGAATCCATATAAAAAACGAATCTTACATTTTTATTATTAATGCCGGTTGAAATACAACTGCATTCTCTCCATC
>CAYFLQ010000031.1:11031-11274 GCA_964344065.1 uncultured Sphingobacterium sp.
TCCCTAAACTGTCTACTTGATTTACATAGCCTGCAGAAGAGGGATGAATATTTATCGATGCTTCATTGGTATTAATGCTTACAGATGAAAGTGAAACTGTGTTTTTTAAATACCCTGGAATTATAAAACTGCCTTTGATGCTCTGCTGTATAGCATTTGTTTGAAGCACTGCAATATTTGTAAGATCTGAAGAACTTCTGCTCACAACTTTTATGGGCTGATATATGGTATCATAAACTGTAA
>CAYFLQ010000032.1:0-11162 GCA_964344065.1 uncultured Sphingobacterium sp.
GGATCAATCATTCACCAACATGGTCATACAGCTGATGTTTATGTATATGGTAATCAAATAGATGGAAACAACTCTTCCATAAAAATCATCACATCAGCATTAAGAGCAATTGGTGTTGAGATGCACAAATTCAAATACTTGCCCAATACCCCAATGGTGGTTGCCATGAATGATTCCGAGATGGCAATCTTCATCAATGCAGACAAGTTAAGCGGTTCAATTGATACATCATTGTTGAATGAACACGCTGAATGGATCATGGATGGCAGCACAAAACTGTGGAAAATTAGGGAATGGCAAAAACAGGCACAAAACTTACATTTGCGTTTCTTATCCACGGCAGAGAAGGGTCCGATTTTCCTTGATTGTCAGGACTTTCATCCATACTCCCGTAAAAATTAAGTTCAATGCAAAAAAAAATTCGTTCCGCCCTTATTTCAGTCTTTTACAAAGATGGACTTGAGCCATTGGTTAGATTGTTACACGAGAAAGGTGTAGCTATTTATTCTACTGGAGGCACTCAGCAGTTCATAGAAAAATTAGGATTGGATTGTATCCCCGTTGAATCTGTCACAGATTATCCCTCTATACTTGGTGGGAGGGTTAAAACGCTGCATCCAAAAATTTTTGGTGGAATTTTAGGTAGAAGAGCTGTTGCGCAAGACATCAGTGAAATGAAGGAATATGAAATTCCTGAAATTGATCTGGTGATTGTGGACCTCTACCCTTTTGAAGAAACACTTGCACAAACTGATGAAGAAAAACTAATCATCGAAAAAATAGACATTGGTGGTCCCTCTATGATCAGAGCAGCAGCCAAAAACTTCAGTGATCTTGTTGTCATAGCTTCAAAGGCAGATTATACAAAAGCAATCGAATTGCTCTCAGCTCAAGATTGTACTACAACGTTGGAACAGAGAAAATCATTCGCAGCAAAAGCCTTTGAAATTGTAGCACATTACGATTTCGCCATTTCAAATTATTTCAACAAGCAGTCAGGACAGGAATTTCTCTACGCATCCGGAAATCCGCATGTGATGAGATATGGAGAAAATCCTCATCAACATGGTGTTTTCTATGGTGATCTTAACAAACTGTTTGATCAATTAAATGGAAAGGAATTGTCCTACAACAATTTAGTGGATGTAGATGCAGCCGTTCACCTCATCAATGAATTTCAAGGTGAACAAGATGTAACATTTGCCATCATCAAACATACCAATGTTTGTGGCATCTCTACAAGAGCGACCACAGCTGATGCATGGAAAGACGCATTGGCAGGAGACCCGGAAAGTGCCTTCGGCGGAGTATTGGTTTGCAATCACGCCATTGATTTGCTGACAGCAACTTTGATCAATGAAATATTTTTTGAAGTATTGATTGCTCCTTCTTTCAATGCTGATGCGTTGGAAGTATTAAAAAGCAAAAAGAACAGGATTTTATTAGCACAGTGCAATCAATTAGAACCTGCCTATCAATTCAAATCCATTCTAAATGGTGTGCTTACGCAAGAGCACGACAATGGGAATTTTGCAAATTGGGAAGAAGTAGGTGGAAGACCTTGCTCAGCAACAGAAAAAAATGATTTAATCTTTGCCAATAAAGTGTGTAAACATTTAAAGTCGAACGCCATTGCATTGGTAAAAAATAAGCAGTTGATTGGCAAAGGGTGCGGACAAACTTCTAGAATTGATTCTCTTCGTCAATCCATCGAAAAAGCCAAACAATTTCAATTTGAATTGAAAGATGCCGTATTGGCTAGTGATGCATTTTTCCCATTTGATGATTGCGTAAAGATGAGTCATGCTGAACAGATCAGTGCTTTTATACAACCTGGAGGTTCTATCAGAGACAAAGATTCCATTGAGTATTGCAAGCAACATCAATTGGCAATGGTAATTACCGGTTTACGCCATTTTAGACATTGATGAAAAATACGCAGCCATCTAAAGAACGCACGCAAGGACTGACAGCAGTTGGTATTGTTTCCATTTTATGGGGTACCACTTGGATGGCATCCAAAATCGGAATCAAATACTTACCTGCTCTTCAATTATCAGGATTGCGACATATCATAGGAGGTAGTCTCTATGTGATATACTTCGCTGTATTCAAGAAAATGTTTCTGAGAAAAGATCAATTTCTCAGAATCCTCATGATGGCTATCATTATGTTTGTATTGAGCAATGGCCTAAGTGTCTTGTCAGTTGCTTACATGCCCAGTGGCATTGCATCTGTAGTTGGAGCGATTGCGCCCATTTGGGTTGTCATCATCAGTTATTTGTTTCAAAAGAAAACAACCTTTCTTCTAGAAACCATTATAGGTATTGTCTTAGGTTTTGCAGGAGTGATCATTTGCTTCTACGACTATTTCAGTGAAATCAAAGAAGGAAGCTTTGCGCTGGGAATTTTCTTTGGGTTGATATCTAGCATCACTTGGGCCATTGGAGCATTATTAACTGCAAAACAAGCAAAAGACACTGATCCTTATTTTTCATTGGGATGGCAAATGCTTTTAAGCGGTATCCTGTTGAATATCATCTCTTATCTATTGGGTGATTTTGTAACCATTAACCACCTTCCATTGGAGGCTTGGCTCTCTGTTGCCTATTTGGTTTTGATAGGGTCTGTGATCGCTTTTGGTGCGTACGTTTTTGCGCTAAAGCGTTTACCAGCTGCATTGGTTACTGTTCACGCATACATCAATCCTATTGTTGCATTGATCATAGGGAGTGTTATGCTTGATGAGCGGTTGACCATTCATATTGCCTTAGGAACACTGGCAACATTGGTCGGGGTATTCATGGTAAACAACAGTTTTAGAAAAACTGTTAATTAGACTTTTGTTTTTCCTTCCAGAGTTGATTAAAAGATTTTTCAGGAAAATCCATATCAGCACGATGTGCAGTCCAACCCTTGAATAATTTATTCACTATCCAATTTTTCATTTTCTTGTTACCCATGTTCATAACAGGTCTAAACATCATTGCCTGTTGCCACATGGTCCAGGCAACCTTTTCCAATACATCTCCCTTTCCCGTCTTCACAGCTTCGCGTCGGTTTTCCAACAAGAGTTCATGCAAATTAATTTTTACCGCACATACTTCTGTACAGTTTCCACAAAGCGAAGAGGCATGGCTCAGGTGTTTCCATTCACCCATGTCTTTTAAATGTGGTGTAATTACGCTCCCAATGGGACCACTGTAGGTGGTTTCATAACTATGTCCGCCGATGTTTTTGTAAACAGGGCAAGCATTTAAACATGCTCCGCATCGGATACAGTAAAGGCTTTCTCTGGAAACTGGATCCTGGAGAATAGAAGTTCGACCATTATCGAGCAAGATCACATACATTTCATCAGGCCCATTTTCTTCTTGAGATTGACGAGGTCCGCTGATGATGGAATTATACACTGTTATTTGTTGACCTGTACCGAAGGTTGACAGCAATGGCCAGAACAGGGAAAGATCTTGTAATGAAGGAATTACTTTCTCTATACCAGTAATGACAATATGGGTTTTAGGCCATGAAGCACTTAATCTGGCGTTTCCTTCATTCTCAGTTACTGCAATGCTACCTGTTTCTGCAATGATAAAATTTGCACCAGTAATCCCAACCTCTGCATCTGCATATTTTTTTCTTAATTTATCTCTCGCAACAAGGGTAAGCTGTTCTGGTGTAAGATCAAGTGGTGTGTTCAAGTGCTCATGAAACACCTTCGCCACATCCTCTTTGCTCTTGTGCATAGCCGGAGTTACAATATGATAAGGGGGTTCTCCATCAAGTTGTTGGATGTATTCACCCAAATCAGTTTCTACACTTTCAATGTTGTTTTTTTCAAGGAAATCATTCAGATGGATTTCCTCAGTAACCATGCTTTTACTCTTTACAAGTGTTTTACAATTTTTTTCTTTACAAATCTTTAAAATGGCTTCACATGCCTGTTCAGCGTTTTCTGCCCAAATCACTTTTCCACCACGCTTCAAGAAATTAAATTCAAATTTTTCAAGTTGGGTATCGAGTGTCTCTAATGATTTCCATTTTAAGTTTTTAGCTTTCTCCCGTGCAAAGTCTAGATTTTCAAATTGTTTTTTACCAGCAGGAACGACAGCATTGTATTTACCAATGTTATAGTTGATTGTATTTCTATGAAGGATGTCAGCAGCTTTGGTAAAACTTTTTTCCTTAAATGATTGAACCCTGGTAGACATGCTTATTTCTTTTTGGCTTGTTTCACTTGATAATAATCATCTGCAATTTGAGACAAAGCATCATAAAAAGACTTTCCGTATTCACGGGTCAGTGCCTCTTTTAAAAATACATATACGGGAACTTTTAGCTCTTTTCCCAATTGGCACGCAGGAGCGCACATGTCTTTTCTCGGCTCATAATTTAACATCTCATGGCCAGTATACTTGCTCTTCGTTTTTTTGATGGGGTACAAATGACAAGAAATGGGTTTCTTCCATTTAATATCACCTTTGTTATATGCTTCTTCAAAAACACATTTTATAACACCTTGCTTGTCTTTGAATCCGTAGGCACAAATTTTATTATCAACAGTTGGTGTTACCCAACCAAATTCTCGGTCGTATCGATACAAGCCGTTTTTTTCGATTTCACGAACCCCTTCTTTGGTCATGGATGACTTTACCTTGTCGTAGGATTTCTTTACTTCATCTAATTCCTTATCTGTGAGGGGCGCACCTGCGTCTCCATCTTCACAACAACCTCCTTTGCATTTGCTCAGGTTGCATACAAATTCAGCTTCTACAATTTCATCGCTCAGTAAAACTTTATCAATTACGATCAAGGGTCAATTTTTTACAAAAATAACACTTCCTGAGGGTGGAAATTAAAATTGTTGAAGCTAAAGACTCATCATTTCTTTGAAGCGTACTGCCTGCCTCCTTGATACTTCAATTTTTTCACCTCCCTTGATCTCCAGGAGCAGACCCCCATTGAAAAATGGCTCCACTTTTTCTATCATTTTAAGATTTACTATGTGTTTTCTGTTGGCCCTAAAGAAAGTCTTTGGATCAAGCCTTTCCTCCAGGGAATTAAGTGATTTTAAAATCAATGGCTTGTTACTGGCAAAGAAAACACGGGCGTAATTACCTACCGATTCAAATAACCTGATATCAGACAATGTCACAAACCAACATTTTTCACCGTCTTTCACAAAAACCTGATCTGCATCGGTTAACATTTGTTTGGCTTCCTGTGTAAGCTCTGCATTGGATTCATCCCTCACATCAGCTCCTTTTAATTTCTGGATGGTATCTACAAGTCTATTGGGGTCAATAGGCTTTAATAAATAATCCATGGCACTTACTTCAAAAGCTTTCAGCGCAAACTCATCATGTGCAGTTGTGAAAATAACAATGGGAAGTTTATCTAACTCCTGTAACAATTCAAACCCATTTTTTTCGGGCATTTGAATATCCAGAAAAATCACATGTGGATCATGTTGATTGATCAACTCAATGCCTTCATTCGCATTAGAAGCCTCTGCCAAAACTTCTATTTCAGGGTATTCAAGTAACATTTTTTTCAACTCTGCCCTTGCGAGTCTTTCATCATCAATAATAATAGCAGTTTTTTTCATGCATGTACGATTTATACAACCGGAATGGTCACACAAGCTTCTACATGATCCTCATCTCGTTGAGAAATCCTGAAAGTTGCTTGATTGCCAAAGATGAGATTCAACCTGCTTTCTGTACTCTGCAAGCCAAATCCGTCAGTGTTCTCTGTCGTTGCTAATTTACCGGTATTCAGAATTATTAACATCAGTGCTTGATCATTTTTAATGGCCTGAACTAATATCTCACCAGGCTTAACTGATTTACTGATTCCATGTTTAATGGAATTCTCCACAAGCGTTTGAAGCATCATGGGTGGAATTTGAAACTGTAAAACATCATCTGGAACATCATACTTGATTGACAAACGATCTTCAAAACGAATCAATTCCAAAGCCAGATAATCTTTCACGATGTTTAACTCCCTTTCCAAACTGATGGTCTCTTGTGTTTCAGATACCATGCTTGATCTTAAAATATTGCTCAATGCAGTAATAGCATTTCTTGCATGTGCAGGATTTTCATCTACCAATGCACGTATGCTGTTCAATGCGTTGAAAATAAAATGCGGATTGATGTGAGACTTGATGGTTTTTAATTCAAGAGACTTCACCAATGCTTCCAGTTTCAATTTATCAAGTTGATTTCTAGTGCTTTCATCAATAAAATGATAGATGAAATAAATACAATTCCAGATAAACAAGAAGACAATCCAAGAAAATGCATTTGAAATATAATCCTGAAAGAAATTGAAACCCGTTTCTTGCTTGAAATTGAGATCAAAATATTTGACGATTACTGTCTCAATCAGACCGACTGTTAAAGCAAATATTATAGACAGCAACACAAATCCAAACAGTTGAACATTGATTCTTTGCTTCAATAACTTGATCCTTTTGATGAGTGTCCGCATCAAATCAGTAAAAATCAGCCCAAGTAACATGGTTACCAATAGGCGGATAAAATAGGTTTGATCGACCATTTTATAGGAAATGGCAAAAAACAGATTTACAGCAAGGAACAATCCCCATCCCAGCGCCTGGAACATCCAATATTTTGAGATCCTCTTTATGAAGTCTGTCATACCGTAAAAATACAGTTGTTTAGACCTTAGCTCCCAACCGTCCATAACATTTCATGCGATTTTAATAAAAAAGGACTCCATACGAGTACATAAAATTCAAGGAAGGAGTCCTATTGAACCCGTGGTTCATCGGTCGGACTTTTCATAAAAATAGACTTGTTCATAAATCATAATCGAGCTCAAGCATGGGCCCTCAATAGTAGGAACAGGGGTATCTCTGGGGCTAGCTTCACACTTTAAAAAACACATGAAAAGGCCTGCAGACCTGCGATTTAACCGGACAACTACGTATAAATACGTGCAAAAATACTGTAGCCAAATTTTCATTTTGAGTGCTTTCACTTCATTTCCCAGGATTTCATGAAATCTAATAATACCGCCAAAACAACCTCCGTTATAAGATCAAATAAACAGCAATGACCGCTAGAAAACCCCTTCTTAAACGTATGTTAAACATCCTGTTGTGGAGCACCCTCTTGATGGGCTCTCAGGACGTACGTTCTCAGGGCAGGGTGATCATCAACGAATTTTCAAGCGGACTTTCAGGTAAAAACGCACAAGATTTCATTGAATTAAAAAATGTAGGTATCAGCCCTGTAAACATCAGCAATTACATCTTGAATGTTAACAATGAAATCATCTCCTTCCCCAAAAATACTTTGATCGCTGAAGGGAGCTATTACGTTGTATATACTTCTAAGATGATTGCAAAAGAAAATTCTAACATCAGTTTGACCTTGACAGATTCTGCTGCCAATTTGTTGGATGCAGTAAGCGGGAAAAGTATCGACGCAATCAAATCAACTTTTGAATCCTTGAATAATATCAAAGGAACTGGTTCTATTTATGCAAGAATGACAGACGGTGATTGCACTTGGATGATTGATAGTATTTCAACTGCAGGCAGCAGCAACCAAATCAATGGAAGAGTTGCTTCACTACAAATGAATAAGTTGGTTGCCATGAATACCAATTGCAGCAGTGGAAAAGTAAACTTCACCATTGAAAATGCAAATCCTGAAAAATACTTCTCTGTTAGTTATGTGCTTGGATTTGACGCCAACAACGATGGCAAGTTCACTACAAGCGACAGATTTGAAAAAGGTAAGGACAGTTCAGCACCCGTAATTGAGATCAACAATCTTTATTCTACTGGAGCATATAAAATTATGTTAGAACCTATCAGCGGATGCAATCAACAAGTATTTGATTTTAAAATTGATCCATGCATCACCATGGCAGTTCGTTTGAAAAAGTTCACCGGCAACAATACCGGAAAAGTAAACAACTTCAATATTGAAATTGAAACCGATGCTGATCTCAAAGAATTGAGACTAGAAGCTAGCGTCAATGGAAGCCAGTTTGAAAAAGTTGCCAATGTTCCTTTTGAAAATCGCACAGGTATTCAAACCATTCAATTCAACAGCAATCCTACACAACAGAGTTATTTCAGAATCGCCATGACCGATGTAAACAACAAAACTACTTACTCCCCCATCGTTCATTTGAACTTGTCTAATCAGGAAGCTAACAAAATGACTGCTTCTCCCAATCCTTTCAGCGACATATTGAACCTCCATGTTCAATCTGATAAAAACGAAAAGGCCGTTGTGAATTTTTATGCAACCAATGGCGCTCTTGCTTATACACAAACTGTAGATCTTACAACTGGCAACAATAACATCCGTTTACAAACCAATCAATTGCAAAAAGGTCTCTATATTGTTGCCATCAGAAATTTCTCCAACCAACAGCCTCAAATTGCCCGTTTGATGAAGGGCTAATCAAGTTTTTAGCCATATAGGTTTAACGAAGCCAGATAGGTATTCTGATCAATTTTAAATAGCTTTGTTCCAGTATTATTTGAACAAAAACACCTAACTTTTGTAGAATAATCAGACGAGCTCTGAAAAGGTAAACAATGATTGTACCCGGACATTTATTAAAGCATATTGACACTCCAGCTGACCTTAAAAAAATCAACAAAGACGATCTATACAAGGTATGCGATGAGCTTCGTCAGTATATCATAGATGTTGTCAGTGTCCATGGCGGCCATTTTGCAGCCAGTCTCGGCGTAGTCGAGCTAACGGTTGCCCTCCATTATGTATACAATACTCCCTACGATCAGCTTGTATGGGATGTAGGCCATCAGGCATATGGACATAAAATTCTTACAGGTAGAAGAGAAAATTTCATCACCAACAGAAAATATGGGGGGTTAAGCGGTTTCCCTAAAAGGTCCGAGAGTGAATTTGACACTTTTGGGGTAGGTCACTCATCCACATCCATTTCTGCTGCTTTGGGAATGGCCATTGCGGCAAAGTACAAAGGAGAAAAACGCAAATCAGTGGCGGTTATAGGTGATGGATCCATGACAGCAGGCATGGCGTTTGAAGCCATGAATCATGCAGGAGTGGCAGACAGTGATGTGTTGATCATTCTCAATGACAATTGCATGAGCATTGACCCAAATGTCGGTGCATTGAAGGAATATTTAACTGATATCGCAACGTCTCATACCTACAATAAATTAAAATCTGATATCTGGAAAATTCTCGGGAAACTTCCTGTAGGAACCAATTTCACCAGAGAAATTGCCAGCAAACTTGAGCACAGCATCAAAGGATTCATCAACCGCAGAAGCAATTTGTTTGAATCCATGAACATCAGATATTTTGGTCCGATAGATGGCCACAATATTTCAAAGCTGGTTGACACGCTCAATGACCTAAAAGACATTGGCGGTCCAAAACTGCTCCATATCATCACCACCAAAGGGAAAGGATATGCATTGGCAGAAAAAGATCAAACCAAATGGCATGCACCCGGACTGTTTGATAAGGTAACTGGAGAGATTTATAAAAAGACATTTGATACTCCACAGCCTCCTAAATACCAGGATGTATTTGGGAAAACGATCATCGAACTCGCTAAGCAGAATAAAAATATTTTTGGGATAACACCAGCCATGCCTTCAGGATCATCCATGAAATTCATGATGGAAGAAATGCCTGATAGAGCGATCGATGTAGGAATTTGTGAGCAACATGCAGTAACGGTAAGTGCAGGTATGGCCACACAGGGGCTCAGGGTATTCTGTAATATTTATTCATCATTCATGCAAAGAGCGTATGATCAGGTAGTGCATGATGTTGCAATTCAAAAACTTCCTGTTGTATTTTGTCTTGATAGAGCTGGATTGGTGGGTGATGATGGACCAACACATCATGGAGTTTATGATATTGCTTACATGAGATGCATTCCCAATATGATCGTCTCGGCCCCCATGAATGAAGCTGAGTTGCGCAACCTCATGTTTACTGCACAATTGGAAACCAACAAACTTCCTTTTGTGATCAGATATCCAAGAGGCGAAGGAGTCATGCCGGAGTGGCAAACAGAAATGAAAGAAATCGAAATTGGCAAAGGCAGAAAAATCAGAGACGGAAAAGAAATCGCGATTTTAAGTTTCGGACATCCAGGAAATTTTGCTGCAGCAGCCATCAGAGAACTTAACAATGATGGAATTCAACCTGCTCATTATGATTTGAGATTTGCTAAACCACTTGACGAAGGATTGCTTCATGAAGTATTCAAAACATACAACAAGGTCATTACAGTCGAAGACGGCACTGTTGTGGGTGGCATAGGCTCTGCAGTGTTAGAATTCATGAATGCACATCAATACAAAGCTGAAGTTAGGATCTTGGGTATCCCTGATAGAATAGTAGAACATGGCACATTGAAAGAATTACACAAAGAATGTCACTACGATGCACAAGCAATTGCAGATTGTGCAAGGAAAATGATGAAGGAGCAGATCAGCGTTATTCAGTAACGTTTACAAAGGCAGCATCTTCAGGTCTTTCATCATTGTACTCAATGATGAAATTATTTCTTCCCTCCCCAATGATGATGGCAAGATAGTTTTGTTGAACAAGTTCCAATACCGTTAGAAATAAAAAGATGGCATGCAGGCGATCCTGACACACATCAAATATCTTCTCAAAAGACATGGTTTTTTCTTCAGCACTTACTTTCAACACGTATGTTCTGCTTTCTTCCATGGTATAATTATACCTGTATACAACGTGTTGTGGTTTATTCTGACGATCATGCAGACGTTGCATCACCTTTTCAAAAACTTTCATCAATTTGAAAAGAGAAATCGATTGGATTTCTGTTCCCTCAGATGCTTCCTCGCCTACCGCATGCAAATCCTGTTGTAAATTTCCGCGCTTCACCATAAACATCCGCTGCTGTTCCATGTCGGCAAGTTTCTGAGAAGCTTCTTTGAACTTTTTATATTCAAGAATTTTATCAATCAATTCCTGACGAGGATCAATTTCATTTCCATGTTCATCCAATTCCTTGCGAGGCAACAGCATTTTTGCTTTGATGCGCATCAGTGTAGAAATGAACAAAATAAACTCACTGCTCAACTCAATATTATCCTCTTCAGACTGTTTGATAAAGACCAAGAAGTCGTC
>CAYFLQ010000033.1:0-11150 GCA_964344065.1 uncultured Sphingobacterium sp.
GCAGATGATGGCATTGTGCATCGCAGTTGGATTGTACATGAAGATGAAGTCATCCAAACGATTACAAACCTGTTTAAAAACGACATTCCTTTCACCTATATCGCAGACGGACATCATCGTGCAGCCAGTGCAGCAAAAGTCCACAAAGCAATGGGTAAAAGTGCTGGTCCAGAAGCAAGTAAATTTTTAACTACCCTCTTTCCTGCAAACGAATTGAAGATTCTTCCTTACAACAGAGTAGTAAAAGATTTGAACGGAATGAGTGATGAAGATTTTCTAAGTGCATTGCAAGATGATTTTATAGTTTCACATTATGATATTCCTGTTGAACCAGCTTCCTTGCATGAATTTGGTATGTACTTGAGTGGGAATTGGTATCATTTGACTTCCATTGATGGTACTTTTGAAGAAGATCCAATTGGAGTGTTGGATGTAACGATTTTATCCAATAATGTGTTGGAGAAACATCTTGGTATCAAAGATCAACGAACCGATAAGCGCATCGACTTTGTTGGGGGTATAAGAGGGTTGCAAGAATTGGAGAAACGTGTTGACAGCGGTGAAATGAAAGTAGCTTTTAGTTTTTATCCTGTTAGCATTCAACAATTGTTCGACATTGCCGACAGCGGCAATGTGATGCCTCCTAAGAGTACTTGGTTTGAACCCAAATTAAGAGATGGGCTGCTTACTCACCTGATTTAATATGGCTGATCTTCTGCGTAGATGCGTTCAATTGCATCAGCATATTTTTCAGTGATGACTTTTCTTTTCAATTTAAGCGTAGGAGTTAATTCACCACCATTGATGGTCCATTCTGTGTTGAGCAATTCAAACTTCTTAACCTGTTCAATGTGATTAAATTGCACATTGTATTTCTCAACAATGGATTGATAATGTTCTAACACTCTTGGATGTTTGATCATTTCTTCATTTGTTTGATGCGGCAAGCCATTCTTTTCACACCAGGTTTTCAAATTTGCAAATGCAGGCACGATCAACGCTGCAGTGAATTTTCTCTCCGGGCCAACTACCATCATTTGTTCAATGAAGGGAGATTCTTTCATTTTGTTTTCAATCGGTTGTGGAGCAACATATTTCCCACCACTGGTTTTAAAAATTTCTTTTTTTCTATCTGTTATTTTTAGAAAATCTCCTTCAACCCAAGCACCTATGTCACCCGTGTGAAACCAATTGTCTTTGTCAATGCACTCAGCTGTGAGATCTGGTCTTTTGTAATATCCCATCATTACATTGGTTCCTCTGCAACATATTTCTCCGTCTTCCGCAAGCTTCACTTCTACATGATCAATCCGTTGACCTACTGTGCCAAATCGCCTACCATTTTTCGGAAAGCGATTCACAGAAATTACAGGGGATGTTTCTGTTAACCCATATCCTTCCATCACCACGATCTTGGCTGCAGTAAAGATTCTTAACAATCTTACCTGGCATGCTGCAGCACCTGTTACAATGGCTTTTACATTTCCACCCAAGGCTTCTCTCCATTTTGAAAAAACCAATTTATTGGCAATGGCAAGTTGAAGGTTGTATACAGGGCCCTGATTTTTATTTAATTCAAATCTATTGGCAACACCTACTGCCCAAAAGAAGAGATTTTTTTTGATTCCAGTTAACTCTCTTCCCTTGGCCATGATTCTTTCATATACTTTTTCCAGCAACCTTGGAACGGTTGTAAATAATGTTGGTTGTACTTCTTTCAAATTATCTCCAACTGTATCAATGCTTTCTGCATAGTATATCGAAACACCAATATACATGTAGATATAGCTCACCATTCTTTCAAAAATATGATTGAGGGGAAGAAAGCTTAAACAACGGTCAGACGGATTGGCAACCTCAGATACAATCTCCTCCACATTGATCACATTTTCCATGATGTTTTTATGACTGAGCATGACTCCTTTGGGGAAACCTGTTGTGCCGGAAGTGTAAAGAATGGTAGCCAACTCTTCAGGCTTGATTGCATCTTTAATGGACGTCAGTTTTTCAAGATCTTCTTTTGTTCCGCTGTGCAGCAATGATTTCCAATGCAACACTCCATCCAATTGATTGAATGAATATATTGCTTGTACAGTAGGAGTATTCGATCGAATGGACTGCACTTTATTGTATAATTCCTGATCACTTACAAACACCATCTTGATGGATGCATCGTTGAAAATAAATTCTAATTCATTGGGACTGATGGTTGGGTAGATGGGAGTTAGCACTGCACCTGTTTGCTGAACGGCAAGATCCAGCACAAGCCACTCTGGACGATTATTACTCAATACTGCAATCTTATCTCTTCCTTCAACAGTTCCGTCCTGGTACCCAACTCCTGTATGCAAGAGCCCCATGCTCATGCTGTCTACCAATTGACGAATTTCTTGTGTGCTGTATTTCTTCCAAACTCCATTTTCCTTGGCAGCAAACATATCCTCCTGAGGCATGCGATGCAATTGCCAATCTAAACAGTCGAATAATCTTGTAGGTGTCATAACAGTTGTGGGTTATGGGTTTTGTGTTGTCGGTTTTCTCTTTTCAAGATAATTCATTTTATCTCAAAACCCATAACACAAAACCCATAACCCACAACTGTATTTTCCAGAGAGTTGTTTATCTAATCAACCCAGCTGGAATCTCCTTATTCAACAAATTCTTGTAAATGAAGCTGTTGTTTTCATTGGTTGAATGGGAAGATTGATTCCCTCCCCAACCATGTCGTCCACCAGGATAAACCATGAATTCAAAATGTTTTTTTGCATCCTGTAATTTCCTGATCAACTGCAAGCTGTTTTGAAGATGAACATTATCGTCCATCGTTCCATGATAAATGCGAAGCAATCCTTTGTAATTGTCTACATATGCCATGATCGAACCTGCAGCATATCCTTGTGGATTCTCTTTGGGAGTATCCATATAGCGTTCAGTATAATGACTATCGTACAAATGCCAATCTGTAACACTTCCGCCAGCCAAACCATGCGTAAAATATCCTGCACCTTTGGTGAGTGCGAGTGCAGTCATGTAGCCTCCATAACTGAAACCTGCAATTCCAACTCTTGTTGCATCTGCACCATTTTGTCTTAACCATTTAACAATTGTAATCCAATCTGTTAATTCCCAATTGCCTAAGTTGCGGTGCATGTAGTTTACACCGATTTTCCCAAAATGCCCGCTGGCTCTGTGATCCATGGCAACTTGTATCAATCCTTCTTTGGCCCACCATTGTGTAAGTGGACTAAATTGCCATCCATCTCTTACGGTGCCTGCATTGGGGCCACCATAAATATTGATCATTACTGGATACTTTTTGGTGGGATCAAAATTCAATGGCCAAGTGATGCGAATTGGAAGTTGGAACAAGCCGTCTTCAGAAGGTATACGGATGATTTCTGTTTTTGCCAATGCATAATCATTGAATGCACTGCCCATCGTATTGCCTAATTCTGCAATGATTTTTCCTTTGTTGCTTACCAATGCCAACCGATCAGGAGTTTCAGCATTTGAATAGCGGGTAGTAAAATAACTTCCTTTGGGAGATAGTTCAACACTGTGTGTGAAATCGCCAAATGTAAGTCGGGTCTGATTTTTACCATCGAAATCCACTCTGTATAAATCTGATCTGGTAGATTGTTGTTGCCTGGATGTAAAGTAAATGATGTTTTTAACAGTATCAATCCATTGGATATTTGTACTCCAATTATTGCCGCTGGTAATTTGATTTTTCAAACTTCCATCCATGTTGTGCAGATACAGTTGTTCCCAACCATCTTTATCACTTTTGATGATCAACCCTTTGCCTGCAGGAAGAAAATCAATTCTAGATCCCATGTCATCTAACTCAACCCACGTCTTTTGAACCTCTTTGTAAAATTCTTTCTTTGAACCATTGGAAGGATCAACTGCATAGATGATCAAGGTGTCTTGTCCTCTGTTCATCCATTGTACCAATACAGTTGAAGCATCAGGTTTCCAATAAGGCAACCCAAAATATTGATCATTTTTTTCATTGAAATCTGCCCATACCATGGAACTGCCGTCTGCTGTAGTTATGCCAACTTTTACGGTTGGATTGTTGTCTCCAGATTTTGGATAGCGTGTGTTTTCAACATATCCATGTTGACCTGTTTCTCCTACGATTGGAAAGAGTGGTACGTTGGTGTCGTCCATTCTCATAAAGCAAATGGATTTGCTGTCTGGACTCCACCAAAAAGATTTGTATCTGCTTGGTCTTCCTAAAATTTCCTCATAGTATACCCAGCTTGCATAGCCATTTAGAATCAGATCGCTTCCATCTTTGGTAAGACGGGATTCTTTACCTGATGAAATTTCAACAGTGTACAAATCATTTTTTCTGGTGAAGGCAACCCATTTTTTATCTGGTGAAAGGGTTGGATTGATTTCAGGATCAACTGTTTTGGTAAGTTGCTTTTCTTCTTTGCCATTGATGATTAAAAACAAGTCATTGTTTCTTGTTTGAACAGAAATTGTTTCTCCGGCTGCTTTTTGTAGAGCATTTTTGTTTGATGGAGTTTGCTTTCCTGTTTTGGCATTGATCAGCGTATAACTAATAGCTGTATCTCCATTTTCTCGTTTACTGATCAAGACCTGCTCATCGTCTAACCAACCCACTACTTGTGGAAGCGATTGAATGAGATTGGGAATTCTTTCTCCTTTCAGCATTTGGTTGTCTGTCAGGTTTTTTTTCTGTGCGAAACCAAAGGTTGCTGAGCACAAGAGGGCAATCGTTATTAATTTTTTCATGTGTATGTTTTGAATCAATCTCTATAATTCAAGGCAGGTTTTCTGTTTCCAAGCAGTGCCTCATATTTATAATTTCCTTTCTGTTTTACAAATTCATCTTTTGCCTGTTGAATAAGTGCTGGCTGAGTAAATAAGTCGATTGCAGTCATCGCCATTGTTTTGGCAGCTACATTCATTCCTTTCGTACCAATTTCAGTTCCTCCGCATGCTACAGCTTGCCAGCTGTGCGCTGGGGTGCCAGGGGCCCATGTAGCAGCTCTTAATCCAACGGTGGGAACAACATAGCTAACATCTCCCACATCTGTAGATCCGCCACCTGCATCTGATTCAATTTTTAGCGGTCTTATTTTTTCAGCTTCTTCTACGGCAGGATATTTGAAAGTGAAGGATGTTTGAATTTTCTCAGCAAATGCTTTTTCCTCAGCAGTGTATTTTACACCCCCCACTGATTCAAGATTTTTCTGCATCGCTTCTGCCAACGTTTTGTTCAGTAATAAATCGTGTGTGCCTCCAATGATTTCATAATCCATTTTTGTTTCAGTACCCATTGCTGCTGCTTTTGCTGCATTCACTACTCTTTCAAAAATTTGTTTTACTTGATCACGCTTGGGGTGACGAACATAGTAATATACTTCTGCAAAATCAGGTACAACATTTGGTGCTTTGCCACCACTGGTAATTACATAATGTATTCTTGTTTCCTGTGGGATATGCTCTCTCATGAGATTTACCATATAATTCATGGATTCAACAGCATCCAATGATGAGCGTCCATTTTCTGGTGATGCAGCTGCATGGGCAGATAATCCGTAGAACCTGAATTTCGCAGAACTGTTTGCCAACGCACTGGTCATGGTTACTCCATTGTCATTGCCTGGATGCCAATGAACAACCGCATCAACATTGTTGAATAAACCGGCACGTACCATGTATACCTTTCCTGAACCACCTTCTTCAGCCGGACAGCCAAATACTTTGATGGTACCTGTTAGTTTTTTTTGTTCAATCAGTTTTTTGATTTCAATACCTGCTGCAACAGAAGCAGTTCCAAATAAATGGTGTCCACATCCATGTCCGCCTGGCTTCCCTGCAATTGATTTTTTCTCAGGTACTGCTTCTTGGGCCAAACCTGGCAATGCATCAAATTCTGCAAGAATCCCTATCACAGGTTGTCCTGATCCATAGGTTGCAACAAAGGCAGTTGGAATATCTGCTACTCCAGATTCAACCGAAAAGCCTTCTTTTTTCAATGTTTCCTGTAACAATGCTGTGCTCTTTACTTCTTTGTACCCCAACTCTGCATGGTTCCATATTTGAAGGGCAATATTTTTATACTGATCATACGCATTTTGGAGATTCTGCACCACGATTGTTTTCATGCTTTCTTCCGGTGCGGGACTTGCTTTCTTTTTTTGGGCTGAAGTGGTAAGACCAAGCAAGAGCAGACCTGCCAATGCTATCATGCTGATACGTTTCATTCTATGAATTTTAGGTACACAATTTAACGGCTAATCCTTACATTTATGCATGGACAGTTGATTTTTTATCGTCCTATTTTCTCTTAAAAACAACCATTATGCTTCGTTTCATTTACTCATTACTGCTTTTGATTTGCTCTTCAACTGTATTTGCACAAACAAGAGATACCCAGGGTGCGCTCAGGCAGAATGCATTCAGCATGCATACCATTTTAAGAAACAGTTCTCCATACAAAAACCTCCAGTGGAGGAATGTAGGTCCTGATCTAATCAGCGGAAGATGCACGGAGGTACTGGGTGTGCCAGGAAATAAAAATCTGATCTATGCTTCTTTTGCTTCAGGCGGCTTATGGAAAACTTCCAACGCAGGTGAATCGTGGGAGCCTCTCTCAGATCAAATAGGCACATTGTCGATTGGATCTTTTGATGTTGCGCCCAGCAATGCAAACATCATTTATGTAGGAACCGGTGAAGCAAATATTTTTAGGGCCTCTCTTCCTGGAATGGGTGCGTATAAATCTATCGATGGAGGTAAAACATGGAGTAAAATTGGATTAACCAATACTGGAACCATTGCAAGAGTCAGAATCCATCCAACCAATCCTGATATTGTATATGTTGCTGCGGGTGGAAATGAATGGAGTTATAACCACGACAGAGGGTTGTTCAAAACAGTGGATGGAGGTAAAACCTGGAAGAAGATTTTAGGCAATGACGAAAAAACGGGAGTGGTGGATGTTGCTATTGATCCATCTAATCCAGATATCATCTTGGTTTCAACATGGAACCGTATCCGCAGAAGATGGAGTGATCCTGTGCCAGAGGATGGCGATTATATTTATAAGACAACCGATGGAGGTAATACCTGGAAAAAAATCACACAGGGATTGCCTGAAACAAAGTTTACAGGAAGAATTGGATTGAGTATACATAAGAACAATCCTAACATTGTATATGCTTATGTAGATAATCACACACCAAAACGCGATCCGAAAGCAGGTGAACTTGATCCATATGGAAGACCCATTCAGGTCATACCATTTGGAGTTCAAGTATATAGAAGTGATGACAAAGGGGACTCATGGAGAAAAGTAAGCACGGAAGACGATAAGCTGGAAAGATTTGCTGGTACTTACGGATGGGTATTTGGACAAATTCGAGTTGATCCAAACAATCCGGATCTGGTCTATATCATGGGTGTACCACTCGCGAAATCAGTGGATGGTGGTAAAACATTCAATGCTATAAGATCTAATCAAAAAGGAAGTGACCCTATTCATGGTGATAATCATGCGCTGTGGATTGATCCAACCAATAGCAATTATGTTATCAATGGAAATGATGGAGGTGTGGTATTGAGTTATGATGGAGGAAATACTTGGAAAAATTTCTTCAGAAAAATTCCAACTACACAATTCTACAATGTTACGTATGACATGGCAACTCCTTTCAATGTCTTGGGATCTGTTCAGGATGAAGGTAGTTTTATGGGAAGTATAAAAAATACATTTGGGAAAAAGCCGGATGGGATAAAACCCTGGCAGGATGCACCTGGGGGAGAAGGTACCATTATTGCAGTGGATCCATCTGATCCGAATATAGTCTATGCAAGTACTTTTTATGGAAGGCTGCAAAGAAGTGATTTAAGAATGCCCAGAGTAGAATGGGGCAAGAAAGAAAATCCAGACTCTATTCGTTCCAAAGAAATTTTTCCAAAGAAAGCAGAAAATGAAGACGTACACAGAGGAGAGTGGCTGGCCTTCACTATGCTTTCTCCACATGATAATAAAACCATCTATCATGGCTTTCAATATTTGTTTGAATCAAAAGATGCCGGAAATACTTGGAAGCGCATCAGCGAAGACTTGACATATAACGATAAATCACGCATGGGAAGAACACCCTATGCTATCAATCATCAAGCCATTACTGCCATCGATGAATCTCCTTTGCAAAAAGGATTGCTCTATGTAGGCACAGATGATGGAAGAGTGTGGGTCAGAAATGGTGAAGGACAACCGTTTACATTGATCATGAAAAATATTCCTCAGAACGCACATGTATCAAGACTTGTCGCATCCAAGTTCAAAAAAAACAGGGTGTATCTAACGCTTAGCAACAGAAGAGAAGATGATGATATGCCTTATGTGTATGTATCTGATGACAATGGTGCAACATGGAAGAGCCTTGCAGCTAATCTGCCTGCATCTCCTGTGAATGTGATTCGTGAGGATTTGCAGAATCCATCTATTTTATATTGTGGTACCGATATGGGAATATATGTAAGCAACAATGGCGGGGCTTCATGGAAAAGCCTTCAATGCAATCTTCCTGCTACAGTTTCTGTCCAGGATTTGTTTATTCATCCCAGAGATAAACAATTGGTAATCGCAACCTATGGCAGAGGAGTATATGCAATGGATGATATCAGTTCAATCAAATAATTGACCATGTTCTATCAAAACAAAACTGTTTTTATTACGGGTGCTACCAGAGGAATTGGGAAAGCAATTGCTTTAAAACTCGCAAAAGAAGGAGCAAACATTGTGATTGCGGCAAAATCGGTGGAAGAAAATCCAAAACTTGGCGGCACCATTTATACAGCAGCTGAAGAAGTAGAGAAAGCCGGAGGCAAAGCCTTGGCAGTTCAATGCGATATTCGTTTTGAAGAGCAAATCATTGAGGCAGTCAATAAAGCGGTACAAACATTTGGTGGAATCGATATTTTGATCAACAATGCTTCAGCGATTTCATTGACCAATACAGAGCAAACAGAAGCAAAGCGATTTGACCTGATGCATGATATCAATGTCAGAGGAACCTTTCTTGTTTCTAAGCATGCCATACCTCATTTAAAAAAAGGCAGCAATCCGCACATGCTTTTTTTATCACCTCCCATCAATTTGCATCCAAAATGGTTTGCCAATCATGTTGCCTACACGATTAGTAAATATGATATGAGCATGATCATGCTTGGATTATCAGAAGAGTTGAAAAAATATCAGATCGCTGCCAATGCACTTTGGCCAAGAACAACGATTGCAACAGCTGCTGTTCAAAATTTATTGGGGGGGCAAGCACTCATCAATATGAGCAGAACTCCTGAAATCATTGCTGATGCTGCTTATCATATTTTTCAAAGACCATCATCGCAGTGTACAGGAAATTTCTTCATCGACGAAAAAGTATTGGCGGAGGAAGGAGTCACTGATTTAGCCCACTATTCTGTCGTTCCAGGAGCAACGTTGTACAACGATCTGTTTACTGATTGATTCTGATTTCGCTGTTAGTGATTTTATAGATTTCAAAGGTTTTGAAATCTTGCGGTGCAGACAACCCTTCACCATACATGATCATATCTGGGGTATGGATACTGACTGATTTTTCAGTGAAAAATTTTGCTAGATTTTGATCCCACGTCAATTCTTTGCAAAACAGTGTATCTCCTTTTGAATTGTAAACTTTTACATTGTCTTTTAGGTAGACGATGCTTTTATTTTCATAGTAAAAAGCTTGCATCGCATCCATTTTACTCTCAATGTTTTTCAATGAATCGTAAAAATCTACGTGCAATGTTTTTGGAAGTTCTATGCGGGTAGTAGAATCTTGAAACCTTAAAAAAACAGGCGCAGTTAATCTTGCGCGAACAATTCCAGACTGACTGATGAAACTTTCAACTGAATCTGCTTGATCAACACCTAATTTTTTCTGAAAAAATGCATTTACTTTTTGCTCGTCGTTTTCGCAAGCCAACATCAACATAGATGAAAGCAACAGCAAAAAGCAATTTCTAATCACGAGATGTATTTTATTGATACTTCGGTTTGTTAAACCAAATGTCACCTAAATTGAAGCCAAGTGAAAACCTAAAAATGCTTTCTTTGATTTCATTGGTATTGTTTCCTCTGTAACAGAGTTCGAATGCAGTATTGATGATGGTATACTGATTGGTATAAACATTCCTTCTCACTGGAAGTCCAGCACCAAAACTGAATGTTTTTTGGTTGATGGTATTTTTTAATTTGATGTTATCTGGTCCAAATGAAAATCCAAATCTGTAAGCTACCCTTGACCAGTATTTTTCACTTTTATAATTAGGGATCAATTGTGAGCCAAACCTCGCAGTCCAATTATCAACTTGAAAATCGTTGTTGCCATAATATCTATAGTCGTTCCATTTGGCCTTGTTCAATTCAATACCAACCATCCACACACTTTCTTTGTCAATGCTGATACCAGCTCCCCAAGAGGATGGATAAACAATTGTTCCAGTTTCATCTTGACCATGGTAGACACTGTCTATCGTTTGAACTCCATTGGCGGTGGTAAAACTGATGGTCTCTCTTGATATGCTTCTGGTTGCATTCAATGAGGATTTGAAGTTTGAGAAAGCGCCGATTTTGATGGAAGTAGTTTTATCTAAGTTGATTTTGTATTGAAATCCTGCATTATAAAACAAGCCACCAAATCTTGTGGTATCTGTAGAGTTGGACATTTTGTACGTAAGCGTATCATTGATGAATGAAACCCGGGTATTGTATTCCTTGTTGCCAAACATGTATCCCACATTGAATCCAACTGTGAAATTTTTTGTACCAAATCCCATGCCGGTAAATGCTTGATATGATCCGCCATTTCCAACATATCCATATCTCATGCTGTCAATAGATGTTCTGGTTCTGATGGAGATATCATAGTTGATGCGACTGATAGGTCGAAGGCCTAGGTTCATTCCCCAATTATTTTTCTTGGAGAGGGGCAAGCCTAAATTGAAATAAGATGGAATAAGATAATTGGATCCAAAGCTTTTAGGAGGATTGAGTGTTCTCAAAGTTCTAGAACTGTAATCCAAACCAATGTCATAGGATGTGATTTTGATATTGGCATAAGAAGCTGGATTTG
>CAYFLQ010000034.1:0-11021 GCA_964344065.1 uncultured Sphingobacterium sp.
GTGAAGGTATTTCCAAATCAGGTGAGATCATCGACATGGGTGTTGAATTGGGCATCCTCCAAAAAAGCGGTAGCTGGTACAGCTACAACGGAGATAAACTGGGACAAGGACGTGACAGTGTGAGACAACTCATCATTGACAATCCAGAAATGGCAAATGAAATTGAAGCGAAAATCAGAGAGAAACTGAAAGAAGCTCAAACAACATAACGATCAGATGGGTTTTGAAAGTAGACCGCATCCCTTAAGAAGGATGCGGTTTTTTATTAACTTTCAACCATAAAAATCCTCCATGGAAAAAAAGAGAGCACTGAATAAAAGAAAACGCATCGCACTGGTAGCACACGACAATAAGAAGAAAGAGTTGATTGACTGGGCCGTATATAATAAAACTGCTTTGTCTAAACATGAATTGCTCGCTACAGGCACTACAGGAAAACTCCTGGAAGAAGCACTCGACAGATCCATCAAAAAATTATTGAGCGGTCCACTTGGTGGAGATCAACAAATAGGAGCCATGATCGCAGAAGGAAATGTGGATACGCTGATTTTCTTTTGGGATCCCATGGAAGCACAACCGCATGATCCGGATATCAAAGCCTTGCTGAGACTCGCCGTAACCTGGAACATTCCATTTGCATGCGACCGCGCAAGTGCAGACTTCATTCTCACTTCACCATTGATGTTCGAAGAATACACATGCTCCATCCCTGATTATTCAACTTATTTGAAACGCGACGTAAAATAATTTCATGAAAAATATTCTCATTGCATTGATATTAATCAGTGTATCAGCAAAAGCACAGGATACTATTTCCAAATCAACCATTCAGCAAGCCAGTATCTTGATGGATGTGAAATTCAGCGATAAAGAAATTGAAATGCTGTTGCCTGATCTTAAAGACAACCTCACAGATTACAAAAAAATGCACCTGCTTCCATTGAACAACAGCATTGCAATGAGCATGTCTCAAAAATTACAGCCCGACAACGCTGTTCAACAAAAAATCAATTGGTCATACAACAAAACAATCCAACTTCCTTCGAATAAAAATGAACTGGCTTTTTATTCTATTCAACAATTGGGATCACTGCTTCGAAATAAATTGATCACATCAAAAGAACTCACTGCTTTTTTCATCAACAGATTAAAAAAATATGGAGATACATTGCAATGTGTTGTAAGCATCACTGAAGAAATCGCCATGCAACAGGCAAATCAGGCAGATGAAAATTTTAAAAAAGGAATTGATAAAGGTCCCCTGCAAGGAATTCCATACGGACTCAAAGATCTATTTGCTGTTAAAGGAACAAAAACCACCTGGGGTGCAGCACCCTATAAAGAACAGGTCATTGAAGAAGATGCATACGTTTATACCAGATTGAAAGAAGCAGGAGCCGTGCTCATTGCAAAATTTACATTAGGTGCATTGGCCATGGGTGATTATTGGTTTGGCGGAAGAACAAAAAATCCTTGGAACCTTGAAAGAGGCTCCAGTGGCTCATCTGCAGGATCTGCTTCTGCAACCGTAGCAGGACTGGTTCCATTTGCCATTGGTACAGAAACACATGGATCGATTGTATCACCCAGTCATACATGTGGAGCAACTGGGTTGCGACCAACGTTTGGAAGTGTCAGTCGCTCTGGTGCCATGACCTTGAGTTGGAGTTTGGATAAGGTGGGTCCCATTTGCAGATCAGCAGAAGATGCAGCAACCGTATTTAGTTTTATTCATGGCACAGATCAAAAAGATGCAAGTGCAGTAAATGCCGCTTTTAATTACAATCCAAACATGGATGTGAAAAAACTACGCATAGCATATGCAAAAAATATTTTCGACAAATTAGACTCAACTGCACAGGAATGGAATGTGCTGAAACAATTAACCAGCGCAGGGATTACCTTACACCCTATGAATTTCCCAGATTCTGAAACCTATCAGTTTGATATGATTGGAATTGTCATCGGCAGTGAGTCGGCTGCAGCATTTGACGCCTTCACACGATTAGACATCGATGATCAAATGACAAGACAAACCAGAAATGACTGGCCAAATTATTTCAGACAGGCAAGAACCATTCCTGCTGTTGAATACATCAATACGATTCGCCATCGTTCCATCCTCATGGAAAAAACAAATGAGGCAATGAAAAACTATGATATTGTCATCACTCCCAGTTTTGGAGGTAAACAACTGGCGATTACCAATTTAACAGGACATCCTGCACTTTGTATGCCAACAGGATTGAATAAGCAGGGAACACCCAACAGCATCACCTTTCTGGCCAATCTGTTCAAAGAAGAAGAACTCTTGGCAATGGGAAAATATTTTCAATCCATTACTTCATTTGATGAAATGCATCCAGAAAAATTCAAGTGATGTATAAACGTTAATTTTGATGCATGCCTTTTGATTTGCATGCTCCTTATCAGCCTGCTGGTGATCAACCAGAAGCCATTCGCCAATTGGTAGAAGGTATTCAGCATGGAGAACAGTATCAAACATTATTAGGAGTCACTGGATCAGGGAAGACATTCACCATGGCCAATGTCATTCAACAAGTGCAAAAGCCAACGCTGATTCTTACGCATAACAAAACACTTGTCGCACAACTTTACGGAGAATTCAAACAATTCTTCCCGGACAACGCAGTCGGCTATTTTGTTTCTTACTACGATTATTATCAGCCGGAGGCTTACATGCCTGTGAGTGATACTTATATTGAGAAAGATCTTTCCATCAATGAAGAATTGGACAAACTCCGTCTTCATGCAACATCAGAATTATTAAGCGGAAGAAGAGACATCATTGTGGTTGCTTCAGTAAGTTGTATTTATGGCATGGGCAATCCAACTGAATTTGAAAATGGAATCATTCGCATTCAACAAGGACAGATTATCAGCAGACAAGGATTTCTTCATGCTTTGGTGAATTCATTGTATCAAAGAACACAACTTGATTTCAAACGCGGAACATTCAGAGTGAAAGGCGATACAGTTGATATCAATCTGCCTTATCTGGATGTGGGATACAGAATTACATTTTTTGGTGATGAAATAGAAAGCATTGAAACACTTGAAATCAGCACTGGTAAAAGAATTGGAGCGCTACAACATGCAGCGATTTTCCCAGCCAATCTTTATCTCGCTCCAAAAGAAATCATCAACCAAGTGATTTCAGAAATATTGGATGAGCTGAACAAACAAGTACAATATTTCAAGGAGACTGGCAAAATAATTGAAGCACAACGACTGAGCGAACGTGTAAACTTTGATATTGAAATGATCAAAGAACTTGGTTATTGCAGCGGCATTGAAAACTACTCAAGATTTTTTGATAGAAGACTACCTGGTACAAGACCATTCTGTTTGTTGGATTATTTTCCAAAAGATTTTCTTTGTTTCATTGATGAAAGTCACCAAACCATTCCACAAGTGAGCGGTATGTATGGAGGTGATAGAAGCAGAAAACTGGTACTGGTCGATTATGGATTTCGACTACCTGCTGCCCTCGATAACCGTCCGCTTAATTTCAATGAATTCGAACAAATGATCAACCAGGCAGTATTTGTATCTGCTACTCCGGGTGAATATGAACTGAACAAAACAGAAGGTGTGGTGGTGGAACAGGTTGTTCGTCCTACTGGACTTCTGGATCCTCCTATAGAAATCAGACCCAGCCATCATCAAGTGGATGACTTGTTAGACGAAATTGATAAAACGGTGAAGAAAGGAGATCGGGTTTTGGTAACCACCCTCACCAAAAAAATGGCAGAGGAAATGGATAAATACTTGAAGCGAATCCATATCAAATCCAAATACATTCACTCCGAAGTAGATACGCTAGAACGGGTGGAAATATTAAGGCAACTTAGATTAGGTGATATTGATGTGTTGGTGGGCGTTAATTTATTAAGAGAGGGCCTTGATCTTCCAGAAGTATCGCTGGTAGCGGTTTTAGATGCCGACAAGGAAGGATTTTTAAGAAATGAAAAGTCGTTAACACAAACAGCAGGAAGGGCCGCAAGAAATGTGGATGGAAGGGTAATTTTCTATGCAGACACTATGACGGGAAGCATCCGAAAAACCATGGCTGAAACGGAACGAAGAAGACAAAAACAGATCGCATACAACACTGAACATGGTATAACACCCATGACAGTAACCAAGAGCAAGGAACAGGTGCTGGCACAAACCTCTGTACTCAATATCAAGGGATACGATGAAAAAAATATGTTGGTTGCAGTTGGAGAAAATCATGTCAGTGATATAGCTGCTGAAGATCAATCCAGCTACACCACCATCCCGCAAATGGAGAAACACGTAACGAAACTTAAAAAATCTATGGAAAAAGCTGCAAAAGACCTCGACTTCATGGAAGCAGCAAGATTGAGAGACCTCATGTTTGAGGCAAAACAGCGCTTGGAAGAAATGAAAAAATGATCGTGCATTTGATCTCCAAATAATTCACGAATTGAGTAAATTCACATTTACTCAAACACTTGCCATGCGCATGAAAATTTCAAGTTTTATTGTACTCTTTTCTTGTATGCTATTTTCGGTACAAGCTCAAAAAGTAAAACCAAGATTCAAAGAACTTTCTCTTACAACGTTAGAAAGTTTTCAAGATGCCCCATCCAATTGGAAAATCATTGGAGCCGTTCAAGCAAATTATCAAGATACCAGTTTGAATACTGCAAAAGGTTCTGGAATTCTTTTCAATGATTACTCCCATGCAATCAAATATCAACCTGGCCATCATCTTACAACAAAGCTTCAGCATGGAGATGTATTGCTTGATTTTGATTTTATGATCCCCAAAGGATCTAATGCTGGAATCTATCTGCAATCTAGATATGAAATACAAATCAATGACAGCTGGGGTGTAAAACTTCCAACATTCAGCGATATGGGCGGTATTTATGAGAGATGGAAAAACGACAAAGGATTTGAAGGAAGTGCCCCACTCACCAATGCTGGCTTTGCACCTGGACTTTGGCAACATATGGAAATTTCATTTCTTGCTCCAAGATTTGATGCAAGTGGTAAAAAAATTGCACCTGCAAAATTTAATTATGTTCGTTTAAACGGAGTTACCATTCATGAAAACATCATTGTAAGTGGACCAACAAGATCACCTGCATTTGAAAATGAATCAGCTTACGGTCCGCTGATGATACAGGGTGATCATGGACAGATTGCAATAAAAAATTTCAAATACGCTCCTCAAGACATATTGAATGTTTCACTGACTGATATTCAATATGCTTATTTTGAAAAATCTGCTAAGACTCCTGAAGAAGCAAGCAAAACAAAACCAACAAGCATTGGGAAAACCAATTCACTTGATGGAAGATTGGCATCCGCAAGAGATCAATATTTTCTTCAATTTGAAGGAAAAATAAATGTACCTACAAAAGATACTTACACATTCTCCATGCTGCATACCGGAGATGGAAGTCTTGAAATAGATGGTAAAAAAGTAATTGAGCCCAACTGGACCTGGATAGGTGCAGATCCACTTACGGGGAATGTTGATTTGGATGCAGGTGTACATCGATTCAAAATATGGATCAACAAAGATGTGAATTGGGCACCACCTGGATTTTCTTTGTATGTTGAAAAGCCCAACAGCAAAGCATTTGCGCTACACACTCCCGCATCTATGCCTGATAGAACACCAGCACCTCTTGTAGAAGTGAAGGCAATTGGAAATCCAGAGATTATTCGTTCATTCATGTACCACAACAATAAAAAATTAACACATGTATTGTCGGTCGGAGACCCCACACAAATTCATTATGCCTATGATTTATTACAAGGTGGCATGTTAAAAATTTGGAAAGGAAATTTTCTGAATGCAACTGACATGTGGTACGAAAGAGGAGAACCACAGACTTCTTCTCCGCTTGGTGCATCAATTGACTTGGTGGGAAATTGTCCGATGTATGACAGAACAGCAACAAAAGATTCCATTGCAGATTATCAATATAAAGGGTATCAATTGTCTGCAAAAGGACATCCTTCCTTCAAATACCAATTCAAAAAATTATCAGTAGAAGATCAAATTGCCCCCAATGAAAGTGGAAGAGGTTTGAGCAGAACCATTACTGTAAGTGGCGAAGGAAAAGAAAAAGCATGGATAAGAATTGCACAAGGTTCCAATATCACACCGCTGGGAAATGGGATTTATGCTGTAGATGATCAAAAATATTTTATCCAAGTGGGTGAGAGCGTATTCCCAAATATTGAAACATATTTAGGGCAACGGGTATTGATCCTCCCAGCAAAAGAAAAAATTCAATATCAATTGATTTGGTAAACTCAATCTAATCATCAGAAAACATTATTATGTTCAATAAATATTTTCTCATTTCATTTTTCTTGTTGATCAGCTTTGTGGGCTTTGCACAAAAAAATGTAGTTCAATCTGAAAAAGATTTTTACGCGTTGAAAACAATTGCCATTCCGGATAATGTAAAATTGGAAGTAGGAGGCATCGCTGTGATGCCAGATGGTAGAATTGCTGCCTCTACGAGAAGAGGTGAAATATGGATCATACAAAACGCATATGGAAATGGTCAGCCACACTTCAGCAGATTTGCATCTGGTTTACATGAAGTACTTGGACTTGCTTACAGAGATGGAGCTTTCTATTGTACTCAACGCGGTGAGCTTACAAAAATTGAAGATAAAAATGGTGATGGCATCGCCGACAGTTATACTCCCATTACTTTATTTCAACTAAGTGGAAATTATCATGAATATGCTTATGGACCTGTTTTCGATAAAAACGGAGATATGTTTGTTACCCTCAATGTGGCATGGGTGGGAGATCATGGTGATGGATTAGGAAAATGGCATGGATGGTTGATCAAAGTAAAACCAGATGGAACGCAGGAGCCTACTGCAACTGGATTGCGTTCACCAGCTGGATTTATGGTAAACAGCAACAACGATGTGTTCTATGCAGAAAACCAAGGCGATTGGGTTGGAAGCGGAAGAGTTACGCATTTAGAGAAAGGAGATTTTGCGGGAAATGCAGGAGGGTTGAATTGGACAAAAGAACCTGAATCTCCTTTGAAGCTTACAAAAGAAGACCTCAAAATAGTCGACAATGGACAACCCATGTATGAGGCTGCAAAAAAAATCAAAGAGTTAAAACTTCCTGCGGTTTGGTTCCCTCATACCATCATGGGAATTTCCACTGCAGACATTATCGAAGATCAAACAAACGGTGCGTTCGGTCCGTTTGGAGGACAATATTTTGTAGCAGATCAGGGACATTCAAAAATTATGAGAATGTCGTTGGAAAAAGTGAATGGTAAATATCAAGGTGCATGCTATCCTTTTTATGAAGGATTTGCATCTGGACTTGTAAGACTGCGTTGGGGATTGGATGGATCCATATTTGGTGGAATGACCAGTAGAGGTTGGGCCAGCACAGGAAAAGCAGAGTATGCGTTGCAACGGTTGGTATGGAATGGAGAAATTCCCTTTGAGATGAAAAACATTCATGCACTAACTGATGGTTTTGAAGTTGAATTTACATTGCCTGTAAATGCATCAAAACTTAAAGATGTAAAAAACTTTACAGTAAACAGTTTTACTTATAAGTACCAGCATCAATATGGAAGTCCAATTATCAACAATCGTCCAAGAAAAATCATTGGGATGGTTCCTTCAGCAGATGGAAGAAAAGTGAAATTGGTATTAGACAGTTTAATTCCTGGATATATCCATGAAATAAGAGTTGCCAATCTCGAATCCACTGATCAAAAATCTTTATTGCATGATTTTACATATTATACACTGAACAATATCCCGGATGGTGAAAAAACTATTTTAAAAGATGATGAAAAAGTAAATACACATGCAGGTATGCAACATGACATGAAATCCATGTCAACAGCAAAACCAGTTGCATCGAAAAAAAGACAAACAACCATGCCTGCAGATTGGATCCAACCAGACAGGGTTTTAAAATTGGGAACCAAACCAGGATTGAAATATGATGTAACGAATTTTGAAGTAAAGGCAGGTTCAAAAATTAGATTGATTTTCAGCAACAATGATGACATGACCCACAATGTAGTTGTTGTATCACCCGGTGCAGCCGATGAAGTGGCATCACTCGCATTGAAATTGGGACTAAAAGGATCTGAAATGAATTATGTACCCAATAGTTCGAAAGTACTTTTTCATACCGCGCTGCTCCAACCGGAATCAAGTGAATCCATTTATTTTGTTGCACCCACAACACCAGGAGAGTATACGTTTGTATGTACGTTCCCGGGGCATGCTTCTGTTATGAGAGGAATTATCAAAGTAGTACCATAATGCTTAGAGAAATTCATCAATGGTTCAGTCCAGCATTACAAAAAGAAATGCCCATTGCTGTATATGGACATTATGGATTTGCACTGTTGATGATTCCAACTGCGGCCGCAGATTTCTTGGAATATGAGCGATTTGAATTGATACATCATCTTTCACCGATGATAGATGCAGGAAAAATTAAAGTATTTTCCATCAATAGTATCAATACGGAAAGCTGGATGAACAAAGAAATGGAAGGAGCACACAAAGCCATCAGGCAGAATCAATTCAACCAATATATATGGAACGAAGTTGTTCCCTTTGTACATGATTTCACATCACGTGAAACTCCCATCATCACTACAGGCGCATCTTTTGGTGCATTGCACGCTATGAATATTTTTTTGAAAAGACCCGATCTTTTCAATGGTGTAATTGCCATGAGTGGAGTATATGACTTGATGGAGTATACAAATGGATATTATGACGATCAGGTATATTTTAATTCACCGATTCACTATATCCCTAATTTAACAGATCATGAAACACTTGAAAAAATCAGAAGTGGTAAAATGATCATAGCTTCGGGGAGTGGTTCACATGAAGATCCAGAGGCCAACAGAAGATTTTCCGGAGTATTGCACAGCAAATCCATCCCGCATGATCTTGAAATTTGGGCGGATGATATCCATCATGATTGGCCAACCTGGAGAAAAATGTTGCCTTACTTTATAGATTCGAAATTTTAAAAATGGAAAAGAGGCTTTTTTTGTTGGATGCATTTGCATTGATATTTCGTGCATATTATGCATTGATTCGCAACCCACGCATTACAAGCAAAGGGAAAAACACCAATGCACAATTTGGATTTACCAATGCCTTGGTTGATTTGATCAACAAGCAAAAGCCAAGTCACATGGCTATATGCTTTGATACTGCTGCTCCTACTGAACGCCATACAGATTACGCAGATTACAAAGCAAATAGACAAGAAGCACCCGAAGATTTATTGGCATCCATACCTGACATCAAAAAAATTATTGAAAGTTTCAACATACCTATTATTGAAACAGATGGCTTTGAAGCAGATGATGTAATTGGAACACTAGCAAAGCAAGCAGAAAAAGCAGGATACCAAGTTTACATGGTAACTCCGGATAAAGATTATGGTCAACTGGTAAGCGAGCACATCAAAATTTACAAACCTCCATATCAAGGTGGAGACTTCGAAATCATTGGTCCTGCTGAAGTATGTGAAAAATGGAACATTCAAAACGTTGACCAAGTCATTGACATGTTGGCGATGATGGGAGATGCTGTTGATAATATCCCAGGCATTCCTGGTGTAGGAGAAAAAACAGCAGCAAAACTATTGGCAGAATATGGAAGCTTGGAATCTGTGCTTGACAATGCAGACAACATAAAAGGTGCCATTGGAGAAAAGGTAAGACAAGGAAAAGACCTGGCCATCATGAGCAAAAAACTGGCTACCATCATCACTTCAGTGCCAGTTGAATTTCATGAAGAAAATTTTAAAGTTACAGAGCCCAATAAAGATTCATTAAAAGAAATATTCAGTGAGCTTGAATTCAGAACCATTGGGAAAAGAATTTTGGGTGAAGACATTCCTATTGCAGGACCTGCAGAAAAAACAGTTCCCGTTCAAGGTGATTTATTTGGTGAAGCACCATCGCCTCTTCAAACAAGTATAAATGTACCACAGGATTCAACAACAGAGGAAGCACCAATAATCGTTGATAAAAACATCAACAATACACCTCACACATATGATTTGATCGATAGCGATGAGAAAATCAATACACTATTGAAGCAATTAGAGCAAGCAAGTGAAATTTGTTTTGATACAGAGACAACTGGATTAGATGCTAACACTGCAAAAATTGTTGGCATGAGTTTTTCTATTCAGACAGGAACTGCAAGCTATGTTCCCTGTCCGGATGACGAACAGAAAACAGCAGCTATCCTTCAAAAGTTTAATCCCCTTTTTAGAGATCCATCCAAAACATGGATAGGTCAAAACATCAAATACGATTTATTGATATTGAAAAGAGCAGGTATTGAGTTAGCCGGAAGTATTTTTGATACCATGCTAGCCCATTATGTTATTGAGCCAGAGGGAAAGCGAAGCATGGATGTACTCAGTGCAAAATACTTAGGATATGAGCCGATACATATTGAAGAATTGATTGGGAAAAAAGGTAAAGGTCAAGGTACCATGCGCGATGTAGAAATTGAACGAGTAAAAGAATATGCTGGTGAAGATGCTGATATCACTTTGCAACTGAAAAATATTTTTGAACCACAACTGAAATCAAAATCAGTAGAAAAAGTATTTTATGAAGTAGAAAATCCACTGGTTAAGGTTTTGATGGATATGGAATATGAAGGGATCCGGGTTGATACAGGATTTTTGAATGATTACTCAAAAGAATTAGAAAGAGAGGCAAAACTATCAGAAGAGGCAGTATACAAAACAGCAGGAGTAAGATTTAATCTTGCATCACCAAAACAATTGGGAGAAGTACTCTTTGATAAATTGAAATTGGATCCAAAAGCCAAAAAAACGAAAACAGGGCAGTACGCAACGGGAGAGGATGTATTGCAAAAACTCGCGCATCAATTTCCTATTGTTTCAGATATTTTGACTTTCAGAGAATTGACAAAACTTAAATCTACCTATG
>CAYFLQ010000035.1:0-10888 GCA_964344065.1 uncultured Sphingobacterium sp.
ATTCATGCAAAAGTCTATGTCTGTATAATGCGCTAAAAAGAAAAGAAGAAAATGAACCACTTAGTTTTGTACAAGAAATTCTTTTGGGTCCAGGCAATACGATCCTGTCCGCAATCTCCAAAGTGCGGGGGGATTGTGTATAACTATCAATAAGAAACTCCAGGTTCATGCCTCAACAGTGGGCAAAGATACATCAAAGAAAGTCCTTTTTTAGGTAGATTTTATGGCAATAATTTGACATTTCAGCTGATTTTTTTTGGTTAACTTGCTATATACCTCATGCTATGTATAAAAAATATTTATTACCGGTAGGATTTGCTTTGGCACTGGTTGGCGGATTAATTTTTTTCTCTCAAAATGAAAAAAAATCTAGTTGGCCTGAAAAAAGGATGGTGATCTTGAATGATGAAGATGAAGAACTCGAAGCGGAGAACTCTTATTTGAGAGCAAAATACGAGTGGACGATCTCCAGAGATTTGAAAACAGGGCAAATTCCTGAGGGAATTCGTGCAAAAGAACTCGAGTGGCTTAAGTCGCAACCTGTAAACAACAACAATCTTTTTCAATCTGTAGTAAATAACAGCTATGAATCTGTTGGTCCAACTCAAAATGGAGGAAGAACCAGAACCATTGTATATGATAAGAGAAGCAATAAAGTAGTATTGGCTGGAGGGATTTCTGGTGGAATTTTCAGAAGCGAAGATGGAGGCAGTACGTGGAAGTTTGTACACCCAGTGAATGAGGTGAGAAGTGTATCCAGCATTGCACAAGATCCCAGTAAACCAGATACATGGTATGCAGGAACAGGAGAGGCCATTGGAGTTTCTGCAGCATATCCAAATGCATTTGTGTATGGAAATGGCATATTGAAATCTACAGATAATGGTAAAACCTGGACAACCCTTTCAAGCACTGCAGACAATATTTCTAACAATTTTGGTTTTTTTGATATCATACATAAAATTGTAGTTCATCCGACCAATAGTTATGTCTATGCTGCTGTACACAGAAAAATCATGCGTTCAAAAGACGGTGGATCAACATGGGAAACGGTGCTTTCATGCAATGTTAATTTATTAGCCACCGGTGGTGCTTGTGCATCCACCAGCAGCGCAGGGGTTGGAGATTTGGCAATCAAATCTGATGGATCAAAAATATTCGCTGCGATAACCGGTAGAAATAACACAAGACATTTGGTAGGCATTTGGGAATCATCAACAGGTGATTCAACAAGTTTTGTTCGAATTGCAGGTGGTGAAAAAGATGCTGCAGACTCTGTAGCAGGTTGGAGAGCATATGACAACAGCACCAATTCTTCTGGGGATTATTCAGCTGGTTGGGGAAGAATCGTGTTAGCGCTTTCACCCTCCAATCAAAATGTGATGTATACCATGATTGAAAATGGTGATGCTGCATCATCTTCTAAACCTGAAGCAGACTTATTTAAAGTCGACATGTCGAGCAAGCCTTACAAATGGTCCAGCAATTTAGGAGTTAACCTGGTTGGAAAAAGAAGCAACAACAGTTCTGCTACAGATAAATACATGGAGCTTCAAGGAGGATACGACATGCTTCTTGCAGTCCATCCAACCAATCCAAGTATTGTGCTTGCTGGCGGAGTTAATCTTTTCAGATCCACAGATGGATTTCTTACCAAAGACAATGTAACTTTTGTGGGAGGACTCTCATCAGATGACACATACACTGATGATGATGGAGCAAGCCATGCTGATTTTCACAGTTTTGCATTTGACCCTTCCAATCCAAATAGAGTGCTGCTAGGATCAGATGGCGGAATTGGACTGGTTGATGATATAACTCTTACAAAACCTGCTTGGTCATTGAGTGCAAGTCAATATCAAACCATCCAATATTACCATGTTGGAATTGATCCAACAGTTGGAAGCAGAACATTTTTTGGTGGTGCGCAAGATAATTCAACAACATTGCGAGATAGAACTTCGATTCTTGGAGGAAACCTTCCAGATAGCAATGATCATTATATTCTACTGGGAGGTGACGGTTGTCAGGTTGGGCTCACCAAAAAAAATGCATCCAATCAACAATATCTTTTTTGCGCAGCTCAACTTGGGCAGTTTTACAGAATGAAATTATTTGACTTTAACAATGCAAATGGTGTTTACACCAAAATCAAACCAGATAATACTGGAGAAGGAATCTTTGTTACTTATTTTCATTTAGATCCAGATAATACTGACTATCTGTATTATGCTGTGGATGATACCATCTTTAAAACAAACAGTTCATCAACAGTTACATCTGCCACCTGGACACTCATGTCGGGCGTTGCGCCTACCTTAACAGGTGATATATATGCGATGGAAACATCCAGAGGACCGTATTCAGCGAACAGTCACCTTTTCATCGGTACAGGTGATGGTAAAATATATAAAATAAAAGATCCTCAGGGTTCTGCATCAGCAGTTCCCATTGATATTACACCCAGTACCATGACAGCCTGCTCAAACAACGTTTGTCCACTGGTAAGAGACATTGCTGTAAATCCAAGAAGTCAAGACACTGTTATGGCCGTTGTTTCAAACTATGGAGCCAACAGTATATTCTGGACCGGTAATGCAACTTCTGCATCCCCCACTTGGCAAATGATTGAAGGCAACATTGATGTCCCTTCTGTAAGAGCATGCGAAATCATCGTCAAAACAACTGGAGTGGAATATTATGTGGGTACTTCAGTAGGATTGTTCAGTACCAACAAAATAAATGGATCCAGCACATCATGGAGCAGAGAAATTGGAACGGCTGGAAAGACTTCTGAAATGATGAACAATGCAGTGATCAACTCAATCGCAAGCAGATGGTCAGACAATACAATGGTTGTTGGCACACATGGCAACGGAATGTTTGCTGCTAACTTGGGCAATGCAGTTCCAGCCTCATCCATCGCTACTGCTGTTTTCAATCCTATCATGAACAGCGCTGCTTTTATTAATAATGTGTATCCAACCATTACTGGCAATACTGTCAACTACAAAATTGGAAACATGATGACCGTGAAGAAAATCTCATTGCAGGTTACCAATCTAGCAGGAGCAGTAGTAATGAAAAAAGAAACAGGCTATGAAAATGGTTGGTTGAATTTGGGAAATTTGCCTCCCGGTGCTTATATCCTTACCATTACAAGTGCTGATCGAAAATATCAGACCGTCAAGAAAATCATCAAACAATAAAAAAAGCCCCGAATGTTCGGGGCTTTTTATTTAGCTCATTTTTTTCTTGATGAATTGCGCCAATCCATCAAGGGGAATTCTTTCTTGTTGCATGGTATCCCTGTAACGAATCGTAACGGTTCGATCTTCTTTGGTTTGATGATCTACTGTAACACAGAAAGGAGTACCCAATGCATCCATGCGTCTATATCTTTTTCCTATGGTATCTTTCTCTTCATAAAAACAATAAAATTCATCCCTGCATGAATCCATGATCTCTCTGGCAATCTCTGGCAATCCTTCTTTCTTCAACAGGGGCAATACAGCCAATTTGATTGGAGCCACTTTTGCAGGTATTTTTAATACCACCCTGCTGTCTTCTGTTCCATCTTCCTTCTGCCACTTTTCTTCTTGATATGCATGACAAAGCGTTAGGAGGAACATGCGATCCAAACCAATAGAAGTTTCAATTACATATGGAATATAATGTTGGTTGATCTCCGTATCGAAATACTGCAATTTTTTTCCACTGAATTGCTGATGGTTCTTCAAATCAAAATCAGTTCTGCTGTGTATGCCTTCCACTTCTTTCCAGCCAATAGGGAATGCATATTCGATATCAACTGCAGCATCTGCATAGTGAGCAAGTTTAACATGATCATGGAAGCGATACTGTTCAGCAGGAATACCAAAGGACTGATGCCATTTCATTCTTTCTTCTTTCCAGTATGCATACCACTCTTTTTGAGTACCAGGACGAATGAAAAATTGCATTTCCATTTGCTCAAATTCACGCATTCTGAAAATAAATTGTCTGGCTACGATTTCATTCCTAAATGCTTTCCCTACCTGGGCTATACCAAATGGAATTTTCATTCTGGCCGTTTTCTGAACATTCAGAAAATTGACGAAAATACCCTGTGCGGTTTCTGGTCTTAGATAAATTTCACTTGCATCTTCAGAAACAGATCCAAGTTGTGTAGAAAACATCAAATTAAATTGACGTACATCTGTCCAGTTGCAAGTTCCACTTACACTGCATTTAATTTTATTGGTTTCAATCAATTGCTTCAAACCAGAAAAATCATTGGATGCAAGTAGGGCGTCCATATCGGATAGCAATTTTTCTGCTTCGGCCTGCTTACCAGCTTTTGCCATTTCATCGGCAGTTGCTTCCAACAAATGATCTACTCTATATCTTTTTTTTGAATCCTTGTTGTCAATCATGGGATCGCTGAAATTGTCCACATGCCCTGACGCCTTCCAGGTGGTGGGATGCATGAAAATGGCTGCATCAATTCCAACAATATTGTCGTGCATGCGTGTCATGGCATTCCACCATGATTCACGGATATTTTTTTTCAATTCACTCCCCCAGGGTCCATAATCATATACTGCACTGAGTCCATCATAGATTTCACTAGACTGAAATACAAATCCGTATTCTTTGGCGTGAGATATGATTGCCTGAAACTTATGTTGATCATTGATAATCATAGGCCGCAAAGGTAAGCATTAGCCTTTTAGTTTTTCATTTTGCAGATGTCGCTGCGCATCCCGGGTAGATTTTTTTTGGATATTTTTCTGAAGTGCCGTGTCAAGATCAACACCGGTTTGATTGGCAAGACAAATCAAGACCCATAAAACATCTGCCATTTCATCAGCCAGTTGATCAGCAGATTCTCCTTCTTTAAAGGACTGATCTCCATATTTTCTGGCCATGATCCTGGCGAGTTCACCCACTTCTTCTGTAAGAATAGCCATATTGGTAAGTTCACTGAAATACCTGACACCAACCGTCTTGATCCATTGATCTACATGTTGTTGCGCCTCTTGAATTGTCATTACTCTTTGTTTTTTGTATCCATGATAATTGTAACAGGCCCATCATTCAATAAGGAAACTTTCATATCAGCACCAAAAATCCCAGCTTCAACTTGGTTACCAATTTCAAGGGATAATGTTTGTTTGAATTGCTCATACATGGGTATTGCATGATCTGCTTTGGATGCTCGAATATAAGAAGGTCGATTGCCTTTTTTTGTGGATGCATGCAAGGTAAACTGACTTACAACTAGAACCTGCCCTCCGATTTCTTTCACGGAAAGATTCATGACTCCTTGCTGATCATTAAAAATCCTGAGGTTTGCGATTTTCCCAGCCAACCATTCCACATCATCCATCTGATCTGCGTCTTCCACCCCAACCAATACCAGCAGGCCGTTTCCAATTGAGCCCACTGTTTTTCCATCCACATCCACTTGAGCATGACTAACTCGCTGAATCACTGCGCGCATCTTGATAATTTATGGTTGAAGTTATCAAATTGTATGGATACCCAATAATCTCTACTTAGAAACTCAAATCAATCATTGTCTTACATTTGACAAAAGATATACACCTTGTCTGGCATAAAACAACTTGCAAATCAAACTGCCTGGTATGGCCTGAGTAATATCATTGGCAGGTTTATCAATTATTTGTTGACACCGATTTTGACAAGTATTTATGCCCCTGCCGCATTTGGAGATATTTCCCTGCTCTTTGCCATTGCAGCCTTTCTGAATATCATCTTTACGTATGGGATGGAAACATCCTATTTCAGGTTCAACCAAATAGAGCAAGAAACTAAGGTATTCAACAATGCATTTTCAAGCCTGCTATTGACCACCATCATTTTTTCAACATTGTTGATTCTTCCTGCAGGATGGATAGCGTCGTATTTATCGCTGGACGGACACACAGAATATATTTTTTATGTTGTAGGAATCGTAGCATTAGATACGCTTGCAGTGCTGCCATTTTCAAAATTGAGACATGAAGGCAGGCCCAGAAAATTTGCCTTCATCAAAATCACCAATATTCTGATCAATGTATTGCTCGTAATTTTCTTTTTACAAATATGTAAACCTGCATTTGAAAAAGGTGAAGCATCTATTTTTTCAAGCTTATACAATCCAACGATAGGAATTGGCTATGTTTTCTTGTCGCAATTGATTGCAAGTGGATGCACCTTGTTGCTGCTCATCAAAGAACTAAAAACCTATCAGTTCAACATTGATCTGAAATTATTTAAAGAGATATTTATTTATTCTAGCCCTCTTATCATTGTTGGATTTGGTGGAATGATCAATGAAACCATCGACCGATTTATGATCATTCAACGATTCAGTGGATCGATAGAAGCCGCAAAAGAAGCGAATGGTATTTATAGCGCCAACAACAAACTGGCCATATTGATAGTGATTTTTATTCAAACCTTTAGAATGGGCGCTGAGCCATTCTTTTTTAAAACATCTTCAAAAGAGGATGCTAAAATTACCTATGCGAGAATCATGAATTTGTTTGTGATAGCCTGCTGTTGCTGTTTTTTAGGGGTTGTACTGTTCCTGGATATTTGGAAATACTTCATGGGTGTACAAAAACATCCAACCTATGCAGATGGACTTTTCATCGTACCTATTCTGATGGTTTCAAAAATATTTCTTGGTATTTACTACAATCTGTCCATCTGGTATAAGCTGACGAATAAAAACACCATGGGCGCAATCATCACCATGATAGGAGCTGGTGTTACGATCTTGATAAATTATTTCTTTATACCATCCATGGGATATTTAGCATGTGCCATTGCCAATCTCAGTTGTTACGGGATCATGATGCTCATCAGTTATTGGATGGGAAATAAATATTATCCAATACCTTATCAATGGTTGAAAAGCACAGCCTACATTGTCTTTGCCTATATACTCTACTTGATACATGCATTTTACAGAGAACAAGTATCTGAACTGCTCATGATACATTTCATTGGCATAGGCCTGTCCATCATTTTTATAGCAGTTGTAATGATTGTTGAGAAAGAGGAACTCAAAAAAATTCCAGTTTTACAAAAGCTCTATCGCAAACATTGATCAGATTGAAATAAATGGATTGTGATGCTTCTCATGACCAATGGTCGTGGGAATACCATGACCCGGATATACTATGGTCTCGTTTGGCAATGTATACAATTGGGTTTTGATGCTGTGCGCCAAGATATCTGGATTTCCTCCAGGCAAATCTGTTCTTCCTACGCTTTCTCTAAATAACACATCGCCTGCAATCAACAGATCATCTTCTTTTGAATAAAAACTGATGCTGGCTGGAGAATGTCCGGGTGTATACAAAACCTCCAATTTGTCTTCTCCCAGTTGAATCGGTGTGGCTTCATTAATAAAATGAAGCGGTCCTTGATAGTTATCAAACGGTAAATTCCACATCAAGCCACTGGTAGGGGCCATCTCCAGTACTTTTTGTTCACCTGCATGTATATGCAACTCCAATCCATACTGATCATGGATAAACTTATTGCCAAAAACATGGTCCAAATGGCAGTGTGTGTTTACCAGTAAGACAGGCTGCAATTGTTTGCCGGAAATGAATTGAGCCAATTGATCACGCTCCTGTTCGGTATAGCAACCAGGGTCGACTATGATGCACTGCTTTGCCTCATTGAAAACCAAATAGCTGTTTTCCTGCAGCGGATTGAATTGGAAAATTTTAACGTTTAACATTGAGTTTTATTCTGGTCTAAATACGTTATTTTGTAGAGACTTGTAAAGGTACCCATTCATTTGAATTTTTACACCATGCGCCAAGTTGGTCTTTTAATATTGATGATATTTTTCTGTGCTTTTTATACAAATGCACAGGTAAGTTCTGTTGAATATGGAAGAAACAGGGTTCAATATAAAAACTTCAAATGGACATATTATCAGACCAGGAATTTCAACACGTATTACTACGAAGGAGGGAATCCATTAGCAAAATTTACTGCACAAGTTGCAGAAGAAGAATTAAATGAGATAGAAGAATTTGTAGAATATGGACTGCAACGACGAGCAAATATCGTCATCTACAACAGTTTTACTGACTATAAACAATCCAACATAGGATTGGGTATTGATTGGCAAAATACTGGCGGGGTTACGAAATTGGTTAACAATAAAATTTTGCTTTACTATGATGGAAATTTAAACCATTTAAGAACAAGCATTCGTCAGGGTATTGCAAAAGTGTTGGTGGAAAATCTTTTGTTTGGAGACGATTTGGGAGAATTCGCCAGCAACCAAGCTTTGTTGGACCTTCCCAAATGGCTCACTGACGGATATGTTTCTTATGTTGGGGAAGAGTGGAGTCCTGCATTAGACGACAAATTAAAATCTGCGTTGCTTTCAGGCAAATACAAAACTTTTTATCAATTCGCATTCAGAGAGCCTGTATTCGCAGGACATGCATTTTGGAAATTCATTGCAGATCAATACAGAAAAGAAAGTGTAACCTATTTTCTATACTTATCAAGAATTTACAAAAGTCTCAACACGGCAAGCTTAAAGGTTACCAAGAAAAGATTTCGGGATGTATTAAAAGAATTTATGCAAATAGAATCTGACAAATACCTGGCAGATCTTAAAGGCAGAAGAAACCAACCGAGAGGCAATGTTGTTGCTATAGAAACAGTAAAGCCAAAGCAAGACTATTATCGATTTCAAGCAAATCCTATTGCAAGAAACAATACCTATGCAATGGTGGAATATAAAAAGGGGATCTATAAAGTCATTTTCGAAGACCTCAGTGAAAAAAGAAAAATATTGTTGAAAGCTGGAATCCTCAACAATCAAGACGAACTAAACCCCCATTATCCGCTGCTTTCATGGGATTCAAAGGGATCGCGTTTGCTGGTAATATATACAGAAGAAGGTAAAATCAAATTATTCGTATACGATGCTGTTACAAGATATAAACAAACAAAACAGATCTTAGAAGGATATCAAATCATTCAAGATGCAAAATTCATGCTCGATAACAACACACTCATTTTAAGTGCTGTTAAAAACGGGCAATCAGACATTTTTGTATACAAAATTGCAGAACAAACCTCAGAACAAATCACCAATGATGTGTATGATGATGTAGATGCTTCTTTTGTAGCCTTTCCAAATAAAACGGGTATCATTTTTTCTTCCAACCGCCCATCCGCAAAAGCTTCAAGAGCTGACACATCGATACCTTCCAGAAATCATTTCAATATCTTTTTGGTTGACAATTGGACCAAGAGTGAGTTTAGACAAATTACACAACTCACCAATCAGAAATATGGCCAAGCCAGGTTTCCATTGCAATACAATGTGAATCATTTCACCTTTGTAAGTGATGCAAGTGGCATTGGAAACAGATATGCAGGTTTCTTTTCAACCAAAAAAGATGGATTGGACACTATTTATAAGGTTGGAGATGAATACTTGAGAAACCCGGTTCCAAAAGAACTGGACTCTACATTAAAAGCATTTAAAAAAACAGCGCCTGATTCTATTGGCTTTATTTCTATTTCCAATGATAGTACCTACGTATTTCCTATTACCAATTATGAAAGTGGACTTCAAGAGAGCAGAGGTGCCGGTGACAACAACCTGGTCAGTGAAGTAAGACAAGAAGGTGATATGAAATTTCTGTACAAGCTTAAAGTAAATGATGCTGCGCTTTTGAGAAGAAACATCAACGCAAGACCAACAGCCTATGTTAAAAAACTCATCGAAGATGAAAAAAAGGCTCAACAAAATAATTTGCAGGCAGAAATAGCTGAACTTAATAAACCTAAAGAAAGCAAACAGGCTTCCCTCTTTCAAACTGAATTTACTGCTGAATCAACAGACAGCGTTAGACCCATTGATGATGATGCCATTGCTGCAACAAGAGTTGATTTTTTAAAAAATGCAAAACAATTTGATTACAGATTAAAATTTGGCTCCGACTATGTAGTATCCGGGTTTAACAACTCTGTGTTGGTCAACCGTTTTCAACCTTATGCAGGTGGAGCAGGTCCAATCTATTTATCCAATTCCAATAATTTGAATGGTATTTTAAGAATGGGTATTTCTGATATCATGGAAGACAAAAAATTCATTGGAGGATTCAGATTGGCCACCAATTTGAAAGACAATGATTATTTGGCCTCTTATCAGAATCTAAAAAAGAGATACGATTGGGGACTCACCTATTACAGAAGCAATCAAAGGTATTATCCAATATATCCACCGGATGATATCAAATCTCAACTGAACAATAAGTTGGCTTCTAATTTGTATCAGTTGAATATCAGTTACCCACTAAATGAGGTAAAAAGTATCAGAGCTATGCTTGGATATAGAACAGACAGGGTGACCATTCTCTCTGATGGAAATTACTATCCTTCACTAACCATGTCAGATACTGTTTTAAAATATGCCTTGGTAAAATTGGAATATGTTCACGATAATACATTGAATCCAACGTTGAATATTTGGAATGGTTTGAGGTATAAAATATATGGTGACCTCAATTCTAGGATGGTTCGTTCCAACCAAACTGGAAAATACATGATCAATGTGGGAACCGATGCCAGATACTATTATCCTATCTACAGGAATTTTATCTGGGCAATAAGAGGTGCTGCTGATTTTTCTTGGGGAACTCAAAAATTGATTTACTACCTAGGGGGTGTTGAAGGTTGGCTGAATCCAAAATTCAATCCAAACATCAGACCTGACCCAGATGTAGATTATGCTTTCCAAACATTGGCCTTGAACCTTAGAGGACATCAACAAAACATTGCAAACGGCAACAACAACATTGTGTTCAACTCAGAATTCCGCTTTCCAATTTTTACAACATTGCTGAAC
>CAYFLQ010000036.1:0-10860 GCA_964344065.1 uncultured Sphingobacterium sp.
CGCTCAAGTAGTTTATTGTCACGCCCAATTTTATTCAGGTAAAATGCTTCTGTAAGCAGAACGATGTATTTGAAAATTTTTGTGATGAGATAATTGTTTCCTTCCCAAACATTTAGCCACTTCATTAAATTGGTTAATAAGAGCGTGTGTTTCTGCTCTGTAGATACCAGCACAACATCTTGTTTGAGAAACAGTGCAGCATATGCCATGATAAACAGCATGAGCAGTGAAATGGGATTATTATGGCGAAAAATGCCTATCAAAGGGAATTAGTATTCAATTTTTGCAAAGCAAATATAATTCTTGTACATACAAGGCATGATGATTTGCCTAAGACTTATTTGCTTTCCAAATTTTGGCATGAAATCATAATCTCTGTTCAGGTTTTTGAGGGTAGGTTGACGCTTTACTTTCCCCTCAGCATCTACAGAAGCACTGTTTAATAATAGTTCTCTTTTTTCTTTCTGATTGAATAAAAATCTTATTTCATTGCCAGTATTGAATAATTGATATCCTAAATAAGCATCGGTATTGTCATCAAACTGGCTTTTTCTAATGGAGGTGTTCCATTTGATATTGGCGTTCTCATCAAAGAAAAAGGTTACAATATTTTCTGAAACATACCTCGTCTGGTTGTTCTGTGGCCCATATCTATTAAAGGGATCATAATACATGCCATAAGGGTATAGTCTAGACATTGGCGAATAATAAAATGGACTGTAAAATGGCGATAACATCAGTCCAGGTCCGTATAAGTAATCGAATCTATTCCATTGGTTGTTTCTGGAATTTGAATAAAAGGATTCTGTGAATACGGCAAATCCACCATTTTGAGTAGGAACTACTTGGCGAATAAACTGGTCATTGAATGCAGTTTTGATAGAATTATTGTCTGATTTTGCTTCAAATCTCAAGCTGTCATTGAAATAGTACTGTTTAGCTTTTAAAGGCGCTTGCTGATTTTTATCCCACAGCATGGCATACATGCCTTCTATGTTACCTCTTCTTTGTTTGTAGAAGAATGAAGCAATAATTAATTTCTTGTTGTTATTATCAAACTTCATTTTCACTTCATCAAGAGTCAAGTCGTATAAAGGAAGTTTTTGAATCAGTACACTGTCTGAGAGAGATCTTTTGAAAAGCAGGTCAACCTTATTAATATAATCTCTGCTTCCAATCTTTGTACATTTCCCAACTGCAAAGTCGCCTTCGTTGTCCAATACAAAATCAGTAAATACCACATCTTTCTCTGCAGAAAGAATTGTGAAAATGCTTTTTTTCAACAAGTTGAGCTGTTGATCAAACAAAAGAGTTGTGAAGAAGTAATCTCGTTCACTATTCTTTTTGATTTTGAACAGCATGATTTTTTTCTTGTCATCACTTGTTATCAGTGTATATACTTTACTCTCATTGCCTCCATTTACTTGAGTAGTATCAAGATCAATGGGGTCATTCATGATTTTCCCATCTGCGTTTAGCTTTACCATGCTGCAATAAATGGTATTTCTTTTTTGGTGCTGGTAAACCATGTAAGCAACATCGTTGTATGCTATGAAATCAACATTGGTTACTCTTTCTGGTAAAAACGTTAGAGCAACCCTGTTCTTTTGTTGCATTTCATTATCGTACACTGAAATTCCGTGTCTGGTTCTATAGTTCTTGTAGACTAAAATGTTCCCATTTAGTTTGCCTATGATTTCAAAACTCATGTCTCTTACGTCTTCCTTGTCAACCAAAGAGTAATCAATTTTTTGGGCCTGGGCTCCAATAGAGATCGAAAAAATCAATATGAGCGCTGATCTTAAAAAATGTACTTGTTTCATACACCATAAAATTAGGGGTTGCAATGCAAACACTTTCTTAAGACTTTGGATAAATCTCAGGGTTTGGCCAGCCAGATTGATTTATTATTTTTTTAACCATTTTACTTATCAATCCATATTAGATATAACTTTGTTAAGTCTCTGGCACTTAACCTTATCTCACTGTGAGTAAACAACTTAACAAGGTAACCGCCGCCGGGTTACTGATTGCGCTTGGAATCATTTATGGCGATATTGGAACATCACCACTTTACGTATTCAGTGCCATCATCAATGGCCGAGTAATCAGTGATGAGTTGATCTTAGGAGGAATTTCTTGTATCATCTGGACCCTTACGTTGCAGACAACACTCAAATATGTGATTCTGACGCTGCGTGCAGACAACAGGGGTGAAGGTGGTATTTTCTCTTTATACACCTTGGTTCGAAGAAGAAGAAAATGGCTGGTAGCTCCTGCCATGATAGGCGGGGCAGCACTGTTGGCCGATGGGATGATTACTCCTCCAATCTCAGTCACTTCTTCCATTGAGGGCCTTAAACAAATTCACCGTTTTGCTGATATCACAGAGATGCAGATTGTTTCCATCGTATTGGGGATTATGGTTCTCTTATTTTTTATGCAACAATTTGGTACTGTATCAATAGGTAGATTATTTGGACCGATTATGTTGATATGGTTTTCTATGTTGGCCATCATGGGATTGATCAATTTAGTTGGGAATTGGCATGTATTAAACGCATTTAGTCCACACTATGCCATCAACCTCTTGGCAAACCACCCCAAGGGATTTTGGATTTTGGGAGCAGTATTTCTATGTACAACTGGTGCCGAGGCATTGTATTCTGATATGGGCCACTGCGGTAAAAACAACATTCGCGCTTCTTGGATTGGCGTCAAAATTTGTTTGATATTAAATTATTTGGGACAGGGAGCATTTTTATTAGGTCATCAAGGTAAAATGTATGCCAATGAATCACTGATGAAGTCTCAAGCATTCATAGCAGCAAATCCGTTAGCCTTGCCATTGGAAAATCCATTTTTTGCCATGATGCCTGTCAAATTCCTATTGATAGGTATTATTATAGCAACAGCTGCAGCCATTATTGCCAGCCAGGCGTTGATCAGTGGTTCTTTTACTCTGATCAGTGAAGCAATTCGCTTGAATCTTTGGCCAAAGTTGAAAATAAATTATCCAACAGAGGAGAGAGGTCAGCTCTTTATCCCTGCCATCAACGGATTGTTGTTTGTGGGTTGCTGCGGAATTGTTTTGTTTTTCAAAAACTCAGGAAACATGGAAGGTGCTTATGGTCTAGCCATCACCTTATGTATGATAGCAACGTCTATTCTTTTCGCCAATTATTTGGTTTTGCACAGGGTTCAATCCATTTGGATCTATTTATACCTGATTGTATATTTTACTATTGAGTTCTCGTTCTTGATTGCCAACCTCGACAAATTTGCTCATGGTGGATATGTGATGTTCATCGTAGGGGGTCTGTTGTCGATGGTGATGTACATTTGGTTTAAGTCAAGAAAAATTAAAAACAGGTATGTAGAATTTGCACGTTTAGACAATTATCTACCCCTCTTGCAGGAATTGAGCAATGACCAAACTATCACTAAATACGCAACACATCTTGTGTATTTGAGCAGTGCGAACAATCCCAAAGAAATTGAATACAAAATCATCCACTCTATATTAAACAAAAAACCCAAACGGGCTGATATTTATTGGTTTGTACATGTTGATACGGTCGATAATCCTTATACCTGTGAATATGAAGTTCAAACCATCATTCCGAACGAAGTAATCAGAGTTGAATTTAAACTTGGATTCAGGGTACAACCAAAGATCAACCTGATGTTTAGAAAGGTTGTTGAAGACATGGTTTCTAACAAAGAAGTAAATATCGTATCACGTTATGAAAGTTTGCAACGGAACAATATCACTGGCGATTTTGAATTTGTTGTTTCTGAAAAATTCTTGAGCCAAGACAACGAACTTCCTTTTTGGGAACGCGTGGTTATGAAATTATATTTCTGGTTAAAAGAAATCTCTCTGTCAGAAGAAAGGGGTTTTGGATTAGATGCCAGCAATGTTACGGTTGAAAAATTCCCATTGGTGGTTGCTCCAGTTAAATCATTGAAATTGAAGCGTACCTATTCTGAGGATATCTGATTACCTTAATCTATCGGCGCTGCTCAGCAATTTTTCATCCTTTCTAATCCCCAAGTAAGCAAATACTTGAAACAATAGCATGAAGATGGGCAGGATAGCACTGATTTCCCAATTGCCTTGCGCTATGTTGAATTGAGCTTTGAATTGTCCTACAATTAAATATTGTGAAACAATAAATGAAAGTGTCATTATAAAAGTGACAAGCAGTATATTTTTCTGTCTTTTTCGATGTTGAAAAAGAAAAATATTAATAAAGCTACTTACAGCAACAAAAGAAATCAAAAAAAGCAGCAACATGCTTTCCCTGATTGAAAAAATCTTTACACTTCCATCAGTGGCTGAACCAGCAAACGTTGGTACAATATATGTGATGGCTGCACAAACCGATGTGAGAAGCATCCAAAGGGTTTGAATTCTTTGTATCATATATGTTGATTAACTCAATTCAGGGTAGAGAGGGAATTGGAGCATGAATGATTTCACTTGATCCCTTACAGTTGATATTGTTTTTTCATCATCTGCATGCATCAATACAGTATCTATCATATCAACAACTGTTTGCATGTGATCTGCTTTTAATCCTCTGGTTGTAATGGCTGGCACACCTACTCGCATACCTGAAGTTACAAATGGACTTTTATCATCATACGGAACAGAGTTCTTATTCAGGGTTATATGAGCTTTATCAAGTGTTTCCTGTGCTTTCTTTCCAGTGATATTCTTGTTTCTCAAATCAATCAACATCAAATGATTGTCGGTACCTCCGCTGATAAGATGATAACCTTTCTCAACAAAGCACGCAGCCATTTTTTGTGCGTTTTCTTGTACGTGTTGTTGATATACTTTGAATGAAGGATCTAGTATTTCTCCAAATGCAACTGCTTTTGCAGCGATCACATGCTCTAAAGGACCGCCTTGCATTCCTGGGAATACGGCAAGATCCAGCAATGAGCTCATGGATCGGATATTGCCCTTTGGGTCTTTGATGCCAAATGGGTTGTCAAAATCATTGCGCATCATAATGACACCACCTCTTGGGCCCCTTAATGTTTTGTGTGTAGTTGATGTAACAATATGACAATGGTCAAATGGATCATTGAGTAGTCCAGCTGCCACCAAGCCAGCAGGATGTGCAATGTCAGCCATTACCAATGCTCCTATTTCATCTGCAACCGATCTGATTCTTTTATAATCCCAGTCTCTACTATACGCTGAAGCACCACAAATAATCATTTTGGGTTTTTCCCTCCTTGCTATTTCTTCTAATTGCTCATATTGAATCAAGCCAGTCTCTTTGTCTACTCCATAAAACAAAGCTTGATAGTTTTTTCCACTGAAATTCGCAGGACTCCCATGTGTCAGGTGACCACCCATACTTAAATCAAGTCCTAATATTTTATCTCCCGGTTTCAAGCACGCTAGGAATACAGCAGTGTTGGCTTGTGCACCACTGTGAGGTTGCACGTTGGCCCATGAGGCGTTGAAAACTTTCTTCAATCGATCGATGGCTAATTGTTCGATTTCATCCACTACTTCACATCCACCATAATATCTTTTACCAGGGTATCCTTCTGCATATTTATTGGTTGCAACCGAACCCATTGCCTGGATGACCTGTAAAGAGGTAAAATTCTCCGAGGCAATCAGTTCAATCCCCTCTCTTTGTCTTTTCAATTCTTTGGATAAAAGGTCGAATACTAATTGATCGCGCATGATTGAAACGAATTTGCGCGAAATTAACCCTTTTTTAGACACCCAATTGGATGACTTGTGTACATGTTTTGTACTCAGTCTGGTCGTTGCTGCTGATGATTACAATTCTCTCTTTACCATGCTCGGTAAGCAAGGTGTTGTAGAGTGCAATCCCCTGCTGGTCTAGGTTTGTACAAGGCTCATCCAATAGCAGAATTGGGGTATCGCTGAAAAATGCCTGGGCGAGTTTTATGCGTTGCTTCATACCGCTACTGAAATAGCGAATTTGTTTATGGGCATGTTTGCTTAGGCCAATTTGATCAATGATTGCTGGGATGCCAATGGTAGGTTTGAGTTTCTTAAACTGTTGATGATAATTGAAAAATTCAATGGCAGTCATTTCTTCAATCACTTCCAAATAGGGAGCGCATATGGAAACATAGTAGAAAAGCTTTTCAGTCGGAATTTCAGTACCATTGAGTTCAAAAGAAATGCTTCCTTCAGATAAATAGGTTGAGCCAGCAATGCATTGGAGAAGAGTGGATTTTCCTGATCCATTGTGTCCGGTAATGGCATATGTTTCATCCTTAGAAAAACTCAAATGCAAGTTTCTAAATATCCAATCTCTGTTGAATCTTTTGCCAGCATCATTCACCCGTATCTTCATCTGATTTCATTTTTGATGCATTTCGAATGATGCCCCTTTTACTCTCTTTGATAAAGGTGACTATCTCAAAGACAGTGGGGGAGAGATTCATTGATTGCTCAATTTTTTCAATCGCTTGTGAAACATTCAGGTTGCTGTTGTAGAGGATACGGTACACATCTAAAATCTGGTTGATATTTTCAGTGCTAAATCCTCTTCGTCTGAGTCCAACTGAATTGATGCCTGCGTATGCAGAAGGTATATTGCCAGCTTTCACATAGGGAGGCACGTCTTTTCTGATCATTGAAAATGCTCCGATATATGAATGATCTCCAATGTTTACAAATTGATTGATGCCGCACATCCCAGATACAATTGCATGGTTGCCTATCGTAACATGCCCTGCTATTTGAGTGCTGTTGCTGATGATGCAATGGTTGCCTATTGTACAATCATGAGCAACATGGCAATAGGCCATGATCAGACAATGGCTGCCAATCACTGTTTTCATTTTTTCTTTGGTGCCACGATGGATAGAAACAAATTCTCTGATGATGGTATGATCTCCTATTTCGGCCGTGGTCTGTTCGCCATCAAATTTCAAATCAGCTGGAGGTGCTGAAATAATTGAACCATGGAAAATTTGACAATTGTTTCCAATTCTTGCACCATTCATGATGATCACATTGCTGCCAATCCATGTATTGTCACCAATTACCACATCCTCTTCAATAGTAGTAAATGCATCAATGCGTACGTTTTTCCCAATGGCGGCATTGGGATGTATGACTGAGTTTGCATGCATGCTGAGGAAAATTAATTATTCTCTCTTTTTACCAATTGTGCCATCAAAGTGGCCTCTGCTGCAACTTTATTTCCAACAAACACGGTTCCAATCATTTCACAAATACCTCTTCTGATAGGTCCCAATAATTCCAGCTTAAACAACAATGTATCACCGGGAACAACTTTCATTTTGAATTTACAGTTATCAATTTTCAGAAAATAGGTGTCGTAATCACCTGGTGGGAGGCAATGGATGGCCAGGATACCCCCTGCTTGTGCCAATGCCTCTATTTGCAACACACCTGGCATGATTGGATTTCCAGGGAAATGTCCTTGGAAAAATTGCTCATTCGCTGTTACGTTTTTAACCCCTACGATGTGATTGTCGGATAATTCAATGATTTTATCTACCAACAGAAATGGATATCTGTGAGGTAGTTTTTTTTCAATCTCCTGATTATTATAAATAGGTGGTTTGTTAGGATCGTATGATGGAATATTGTTGAGTGCTTTGTTTTTTTTGATGTGTTGCTTGATTTTTTTTGCAAGCTCGATGTTGGAATAATGACCCGGACGGTTTGCGATGATGTGTCCTTTGAAATGAAATCCAACAAGTGCGAGATCACCAACAATATCCATTAATTTATGCCTTGCAGGCTCATTGGTATATCTGAGTTCAAGGTTGTTTAAATAACCTTGGCTGTTGACATCAAAATCAGAATTTTTAAAAGCCTTGCTTAGTTTTTTCTTTACATCATCTGTCAGCGGTTTTTCAACTACCACTATTGCGTTATTGATATCTCCTCCTTTGATGAGGTTATTTGACAACAGGGCCTCTAATTCATGAAGAAAACAGAATGTTCTGCTGGATGCTATTTGGTCTTTAAAATCACTGAATCTTTTTAAGGAGGCATGTTGCGTTCCGAGCACATCACTTCCAAAGTCAATCAATGTAGTAATGCGATAATCAACCGCTGGCGAAACTTTCAATTCAACTCCTTTTTCCTCATCAACATGTATGATGTTGGTGTCAATTGTGTACCAATCTTTAGCTTCTGATTGCTCGAGAATTCCAGCCTTTTCTATTGCTTCCACAAATTGTTTTGCACTTCCATCCATGATGGGAATCTCTGGTCCATCAACTTCTACCAAACAATTGTCAACTCCCATACCTACCAATGCTGCCAGTATATGTTCTACTGTGCTGATTCTGGCGCCATTGGCTTCCAGGGTGGTACCTCTGGTTGTATCAACCACCAAGTCGCAATCGGCCTTGATAATGGGCTGTTCCTTTAAATCAGTTCTTTTAAATTGAAATCCAAATCCAGGATTAGCTGGTTGGAGTACCATGTTCACTGTTGCTCCTGTATGCAAACCTGTTCCAGAGATGGTAACGGTTTGTTGAAGGGTGTGCTGCTTGTTAGGATTGAAATCTTTCACGATTGCAGATTTATTCTTCGCAAAGATAACTCATTTTGTCAAGGTTAGACTCTAGTATAAAATACTGAAAATCAATAATTATGAAGAAAGTTCTTCTCTCTCTTTCAGCAAGATTTCTAATAAGCCTTCCAATTCTTTGATTTTTTTCTCTAATTCGGGAAGTTTCCTAAAAATTGCTTGAGACCTCATAGAGGCGCTGAATTCGAATGCAGGACTTCCTGTAACGGTGGTATTCGATTCAATGATACTTTTTGATACACCGCTTTGACCATTTATTTTGGTTCCATCGGCAATGTGAATATGTCCAACAATGCCCGCCTGGCCGCCTATCGATACTTGATTTCCAATTTTTGTACTCCCGCTTACACCTGCTTGTGCAGCAACAACGGTATTTTCACCAACCTCCACATTATGTGCAATCTGAACCAGGTTATCAAGTTTGGATCCTTTTTTTATGATGGTTGAACCCATGGTGGCTCTGTCAACACATACATTTGCTCCAATTTCAACAAAATCCTCCACTACAACATTTCCAAGTTGGGGTACTTTTTTATATATACCATTGGTTTGAGGTGCAAATCCAAATCCATCCCCTCCAATCACCGTTCCTGCATGTATCAGCACATGATTCCCAATAATGCAATTATGATAAACCTTGACTCCTGCGTAAAGAGTGGTATGCTCTCCAATCATAGCACCTTTCCCAATATAACTGTGAGGATAAATATTTGAATGGTCGCCGATCACTGCATGTTCACCAATGTAACTAAACGCAGCGATGTATACATCCTTCCCAATAGTAGCAGTAGGATGTATGAAACATGGTTGTTCTATTCCTGAAGTATGTGTTGTAAGCAAATGCTGGTAATGTCTCATCAATTTTGCAAAACTAGCATAAGGATCGCTTACTCTTATCAAAGTTGTCTTTACGGGAGCTTTTAATTCCAATACATTTGAAACAATTACGATAGATGATTTTGTTGAATATAAATGCTCCTCATATTTTGGATTTGCCAGGAAACTGATGTCTCCCTCATTTCCTTCCTCAATTTTAGAGAAACCTTGTACTGTAGTGGTTTCGTCTCCTTCTATTATTCCACTGATGTGAGTGGCAATTTGGAGTGCAGTAAACTTCATAAGTCTGTTGCTTTTAGAGTGAACGATTGATGTCGTTCGGAAGGTATGCAAACCTATGACTGTTTTTTTTGCGTTTTGTTACAAGAAATGTAAAATTTTTTGACAGGTTGTGAAATATGTTGATGTATCAGCGGTGAATCCACTTGAGAAATATCTCTCACGGATCCATCTTTGTAAAGGATGTTAATTTTTTCTTCATTGGGATTGTACAAGCTGTTTTCTGCAACTCCTGTGAATACCAGAAACGCGGTATCCTCTATGCTCAACCCAAGCTCAGCCGACACTTCCTGTCTTTTCTGGGTGACTTCTTTGTCAGAAATCGCCTCATTTTGAAGCCTTAATTTTAACAATGCTCGATTCAAAATTGCATTGGATAACAAAGCGATTACCCGATCTGAATGATTTTTCCATTTCTTGATTTCACTCATCACATCGCTGTCATCCAATGAACAGAACATTTCCAAAAATGCATGGTCAAATTGTCCATTGCTATTAAATAGTAATTTTCCTAGTCCATTGGAGCTCACAATTGATTGATCGCCCTGATTGAAAAGCCAGATCGCTCTTTCAAGAATTTTCACCAAAGTCATTTCAGCACTTAACACTGTTTTATGTTGGTAGACTTGCCAATACATCAGTCGCCTTGCTACCAAAAAATTTTCAATGGAATATATTCCCTTTTCCTCCACCATCAGTGCACCTTGATGGACCGTCAACATCTTTAAAATCCTGTCACAACCGATGCTGCCTTCTATGACCCCTGAAAAGAAACTGTCTCTTGTGAGATAATCCATTCTATCCACATCCAATTGTCCGCTGATCAACTGGTGTAAAAATTTCTTGTGATAACTGCCCTTAAAGATCTCAATAGCCATCTTCAGTTTGCCATTGAATTGATCATCCACTGCTTGCATGATCATCAATGAAATGGCCTCGTGCTCTAAATCTTTGACCAAGATGGATTCGAGAGCATGAGAAAACGGACCATGACCAACATCATGGAGCAAGATCGCAATCTTGGCAGCTTGCTCTTCTTCTTCACTGATCTCTATACCTTTTTGTTTGAGTTCATGCAATGCATTTCCCATAAGATGGTAAGCGCCCAATGCATGATGCCATCTCGAATGCACTGCACCTGGATACACCAAATACGACA
>CAYFLQ010000037.1:0-6876 GCA_964344065.1 uncultured Sphingobacterium sp.
ACCACGACCAGCGAAGCACGTGGAACTCCGGCAATCCCTTTGCTGGTCAACATCAACACCAACAACATGGTTAATTGAGTACCGACATCCAAATGAATACCATATGCTTGCGCAATGGCCAAACTTGCAAATGTCATGTACATCATACTCCCATCTAAATTGAAACTATATCCCAGTGGAAGAATAAATGATACAATTTTGTCTTTACAGCCAAAGCGTTCCAGTTCACTTGTCAATTTTGGGAAAACCGCTTCACTGCTGGTTGTGCTAAATGCAATTAATAATGGTTGTGATATAATCTTGAGCAATTCAAAAAGTCTTTTTCCAAGAATAAAATATCCGACGGTAAGCAATACAACCCAAAGGGATGCAATTCCCATTAAAAAATACAACAGATACTTTCCATAAAAAATAAATACATCCAATCCTTTTACAGCAATCACAGCCGCGATCGCGCCAAAAACTCCCAATGGAGCGAAGTTCATTACATAGCCCACCATTTTCAAAATGATATGAGCAGCAGCATCCAATGCTTTTACAATGGATTTGCCCTTTTCACCCAATGCTGTTGTTCCTACTCCGAAAAAAATACTGAACACGACCAACTGCAGGATTTCATTGTTGGCCATTGACTCAATGAAACTTTTAGGGAAAACGTGTTCGATGAATTTTTGCAATGAAAACTCCTGTGTTTTTCCAATCAAATCTTTTGCTCCTTCCACGTCTGCAGTATCTAAATTGATGGCTGAACCAGGCTGAAAAAAATTCACCAAGACCATGCCAAGGAGGAGGCTGATCAAAGAAGCTGAGACAAACCACAGCAATGCCTTGCCACCTACTCTTCCTACAGATGACAAATCACCCAGTTTGGCTATTCCAACAACGAGTGTTGTAAAGACCAATGGAGCGATGACCATTTGCACCAAACGAAGAAAGATGGTTGTCAGTAATTTAATATTGGAAGAAAACGTTTTGATGGTTTCAGGGGAAGATTGCACATGTACCAAATACCCTGTTAAAATACCCACTGCCATAGCGATAAGGATATAAGTTGTAAGTTTTGAAGAAACTCCTTTCATGGCTTGGTTTTCGTTTAAAATTGTGATCGTAAAATAAAGGATTTCAATGGATTTTTGAATTTTATTTGACAGCCAAAAAAATCCATTGAATGGAATAATTGGCTATTTTTAGAAGTCTACAACAACTGTTCACTAAACCAATTGTATGAGTTTATTTAGAAAAAAATCGCTCTCTGCACTCCTTGCACAAGCAGATGATGCAGAAAAGGGCTTGAAGAGAACTTTAGGAGCTGGCAATTTGATTGCGCTTGGAATTGGCGCCATTATTGGCGCGGGACTTTTTGTAAGAACTGCAGCGGCAGCTGGACAAGCAGCTGGTCCGGGTGTTACACTTTCATTCATTGTAGCAGCTGTTGGTTGTGCATTTGCAGGACTTTGTTATGCGGAATTTGCATCGATGATTCCGGTTGCAGGAAGTGCATATGCATATTCTTATGTTACGATGGGAGAATTGATTGCATGGATCATTGGATGGGCATTGATCATGGAATATGCATTGGGTGCAGCAACCGTTTCCATTGCATGGAGTGAATATTTAAATAAATTGCTCGGAGGTGCAATTCCATACGAATGGTCGCATTCTCCTTTTGAGAGTTTTACAGATTCAGCAGGTGTATTGCATCAGGGAATGATCAACGCTCCTGCCCTCTTTATTCTTTTGTTACTGACTTTATTGTTGATCAAGGGAACCCAAGAATCTGCTTTTGTAAATGCGATCATCGTATTTATCAAGGTTGCGATTGTGATGATCTTCATTGCAATCGGATGGAAATTTATTCGTCCTGAAAATCATGTTCCCTATTTGATACCTGCAGATACTGCTCCAGTAACAGATCAGGCTGGAAAAGTCATTGCAGATTATAGCGGATGGAACAAACATGGATGGGGTGGAGTTCTTGGAGGAGCAGCCATTGTATTTTTTGCATTCATCGGATTTGATGCAGTATCTACTGCAGCTCAAGAAGCAAAAAATCCTAAGCGTGACATGCCTATTGGAATTCTAGGATCGCTTGTCATTTGTACGATTCTTTATATTTTATTTGGACACGTTTTAACAGGAGTTGCGAACTGGAAAGATTTTGTAGATCCAGAAAAAGGAAGAGAAGCATCTGTAGCATATGCCATTTCTACATATATGTCTGGTTATGGATGGTTGGCATCTGCCGTTACCGTTGCGATTCTTGCAGGATTTTCATCTGTTATTTTGGTGATGTTGATGGGACAGAGCCGTGTGTTTTATACCATGAGCAATGATGGATTGATTCCAAAAACATTTGGCGAATTGCATCCTAAATTCAAAACACCCTACAAATCAAATTGGATATTATTTCTATTTGTTGGTGCATTCGCTGCATTTGTACCAGGACACGTAGCGGGTGATTTAACAAGTTTCGGCACGTTGTTTGCTTTTGTATTGGTAAGCTTAGGTGTCTGGATTTTGAGGGTAAAAGAGCCAACGATTGAGAGGCCGTTCAAAACACCGATGGCTCCTGTAGTTGCAGTGCTGGGTGCAGTTATTTGTACTGCCATGATTGTGGGTTTGGATAAACAAACATTGACTGTTGCCTTTGGGTGGATGGCATTGGGACTGGTTGTGTACTTCCTCTACAGCAGGAAACACAGCAAATTGCAATAAACTTCACATCAACTGATGTATATCCCGGCCATGTTCCATGGCCGGGTTTTTTTTACATATCTCAGAACCCTTAATTTTGCTGACTTTCAATAAATGAAACAAACACTATGGGTAGGATATTTGAAGTAAGGAAGTCAACCATGTTTGCCAGATGGGATAGGATGGCAAAACAATTCACCAGAATTGGAAAAGAGATTGCCATAGCTGTAAAAGCGGGTGGTCCTGATCCTAATACCAACCCTGCACTGCGCAGATGTTTCCAGAATGCCAAGAGTGTGAACATGCCGAAAGACAGGGTTGAGGCTGCTATCAAAAGATCCATGGGTAAAGAGATGGAAAACTTCGAAGAAATTCTTTACGAAGGATATGGGCCGCATGGTGTTGCGATCCTAGCAGAGACGGCTACTGACAATCATGTAAGAACAGTTGCAAACATCAAATCTCATTTCAACAAAGGAAATGGTGCCATGGGCACCAGTGGAAGCGTGAGTTTTCAATTCAAAAAAATGGGCGTTTTCAAATTGAAAAATGAAGGTGTAAATCTAGAAGAGCTTGAATTGGAATTGATTGACCATGGATTGGAAGAACTTGGAGAAAGCACCAATGATGCAGGTGAAGAGATACTTGTAATAAGATGTGCCTTCGGTGATTTTGGCAACATGCAAAAAGCATTGGAAGAAAAAAATATTGCAACCTCTAGTGCGGAGGTTGAATGGATTCCCAGCAATCTCATTGAGTTGAATGAAGAACAGGCACAAGAAGTATTAAAGCTGGTTGACAGATTAGAGCAGGATGAAGATGTTCAAAAGGTATTTCATAATTTGAAATAATCTTCGTTTACTCTCCCATCATCTCAAGTATCGTCTGAACGATTTGATCAACATTTGGTTTTGAAAAATAATCTCCATCGCTGCCGTAAGCAGTTCGATGAGATTGAGCACAAAGTATCTTAGGTGCTACATCCAACCATCTGTAACCACCTTGCTTATCAATAACTTCACTGAACATGAATGATGAAGCGCCTCCCGGAACATCTTCATCCACAAATAATATACGATTGGTTTTTTTAAGCGACTCTACAATGTGATGATGAATATCAAATGGCAATAAGGTTTGTACATCAATTACTTCAGCATGTATCTGTTGCTCATGTAAAAAAGCTGCTGCTTCTTCGACGATTCGAAGAGTGGATCCATAAGAAACCACGGTAATATCTGTTCCTTCTCTAACAACTTCAGGTATGCCCAATGGCAAATGATATTCCAACAGATTAGAAGGCAATGTTTCCTTCAACCTATATCCATTCAAACATTCTATGATGATACCAGGATTTTTACCATTTAATAATGTGTTGTAAAAACCAACAGCTTGTATCATATTTCTAGGCACACAAACATAGAAACCCTTCAACGTTGTAATCATCATCCCCATCGGTGAGCCACTATGCCATATACCCTCTAAACGATGTCCACGGGTTCTGACAATCAACGGGGCAATTTGCTTACCTGCAGAGCGATAATGCAAAGTGGCTGCATCATCACTCAGTACTTGTAATCCAAATAATAGATAATCCAAATATTGTATCTCAGCAATAGGTTTCAGTCCACGCATGGCCATTCCAATCCCCTGTCCCATGATGGTAAGCTCTCGGATTCCAGTATCAAAAATTCTATCGGCACCATGTTTTTGTTGAAGTCCTGCAAACCCTTGATTCACATCACCAATCATCCCAAGGTCTTCTCCAAATGCAAATACTTTTTGATTGGATGAAAACAATTCATCAAAATATCGGTTGAGGATTTCATATCCATTCAAAACAGGGGCTTCTTCTTGATAGTGTAGGATGGGAAGTTGTTGCGAAATGGGATTGCCTTTTTCACAATACAGATCAGTATTATAGAATTGCTTGTTTTCTATTTTTAATTGCTGTACATAATCCTGAATATCTTGAACGAGCGACTTGTTTTGCGCAAAAATGACTGTTTTGTTCAGGGCAGTTAAGACATCTCTTCTGAACGGTGCGGGATTGTTGTTGAGTTCTTCGAGTATTTCTGCAACCTGGCTATTTTGTTCGAAGGATATAAATGAAGTCAATAAATCAACTGCAGTTTGTTTTTGCAATTGAATAGGCGCATCATATAGCTTCCATGCATTGATCCTGCATTCGTTTACATATTGTCGGGCTTTTTCTTCAATTGTTTCAATGGTTGATAATTCGGCTAAACCATTATCAATAATCCATGAACGCATTTGAGTGAGGCAATCCCATCTTTTTTCCCATTGCAACCGCTCTGGAGATTTATATCGTTCATGACTGCCGGAAGTGGAATGACCTTGCGGCTGTGTTAATTCTTCCACATGAAACAACACTGGAACGTGTTGGTTTCTTGCCAAGGAAATACCTTCTTCAAATAATTCACACATTTGGGCATAGTCCCATCCTTTTACTTTATAAATCAGCATGCCGTTGCTTTGTTTTGTTTTTTCAAAACCAGACAGGGCTTCTGAAATAGAGGATTTTACCGTTTGAAATTCTTTTGGAACAGAAATTCCGTATCCATCATCCCATACAAAAACAACCAAAGGAATTTGTGCAACTGCAGCGGCATTCATGGTTTCCCAAAAGTGCCCTTCACTGGTTGAGGCATCACCAATGGTACATACAACAATTTCATTTCCATTGTTAGACAATTGTTGATTGTCTTTCAAACGTTCAACCTTTCTAAACAATTTTGAAGCGTATGCGAGTCCGAATGCCTTGGGAAGATGTCCTGCAGTTGGAGCCATACCAGCTGCGAGGTTTTTCCTGTTTATTAAATCAAGAAAATTACCATCATCATCTACCCATGTGGAAGAAAAATGTGCATTCATATTTCTTCCGGCACTATGAGGATCATTGTTTACATCAGGGTCTGCATAGAGTTGTGAAAACAATTCACTGATGGTTGCAGTGCCCGTTGCGAATGCAAATGTTTGGTCTCTGTAGTATCCTGCATAAAAATCACCTGGCTTAAAGAACTTTGCCAAGGCCACTTGTGGCACTTCTTTTCCGTCACCGAAAATGCCAAATTTGGCTTTGCCGGTGAGTACTTCTTTTCTCCCCAACAAACTTGCTTGTCGGCTTTCATAAGCAATGCGGTAATCTTGCAAAACCGCAGCTTTGAATGCATCAAAGGATAATTCCTGTGCTTGACGCTCAGCCGTTAGATTGGGGTCCATGCGACAAAACTACCCCCTTTTTTCAATAAAAAAACAGTGATAAAAAACAGTGAATAAGTTCTAGGAAAACCTAGTTTTTTACCTGTTTTGCATACTCGTCAGCAGAAAGCACTTCACCAGAAATTTTCAATTCCAATGGAGCATCCACGCCCTTCACTTTCACGAATACGGTTTTTTCGAAAGGACCAGGTGCAGCGGCATTAAAGCCTGCTTTTACCTTATCGGTTTGTGATTTCATGATGGGTTGCTGAGGCCATGTTGGAGTTGTACATCCGCAAGAGGCGGTTGCGTTTTCAATCACCAATGGTTGTGCTGAAATATTGGTAAAAGAGAAATCGTATGTAACAGGTACGCCTTGTTTGATTTTTCCAAAGTTGTGTTTAGTTTCTGCGAACTTGATCACTTTGTCTGCTGTTTGAGAAAATCCAACAGAAACAGTTGCCATAACCAACAGAGATAACAATATCTTTTTCATAATCTTCTTGTTTTAAATTTCTGATTCAAATGTACGTCATTTCAAATGTACAAATCCTTTTGAATCTATGCTTTTTAACTAATTTTACGATATGTTAAAACCATCACAGCGCGGTGAACAGATGCCTGCTTCCCCGATTAGAAAACTGGTGCCATTTGCTGAAGCAGCAGAAAAAAGAGGGACAAAAGTTTTATACCTCAATATTGGTCAACCTGACATCGAAACTCCTCCATCCATCATGGATGCTGTTAAACATGCCAACATCCCTATTTTGGCTTACAGCCACAGTGCAGGAAATATATCCTATCGCAAAAAACTTGCAGGCTATTATAAGAAACTAGGGATTGAACTTACTCCTGAACAAATGATCATAACTTCTGGTGGCAGTGAAGCCATTGTATTTGCGATGATGGCTTGTATGGACCTTGGTGATGAAATCATCATACCTGAACCTTTTTATGCAAATT
>CAYFLQ010000037.1:6886-8378 GCA_964344065.1 uncultured Sphingobacterium sp.
CTGCAAAGATTGAAGATGGTTTTGCACTTCCCCCCATAGATGCTATCGAGAAATCAATCACTTCAAAAACAAAAGCAATTCTCATCTGCAACCCTAATAATCCAACTGGATATTTATACAGCAAAGATGAGATGGAACAATTGGAAGCCATTTGTCTCAAGCACCAGTTGTTTTTAATTTCAGATGAAGCATACCGAGAATTCACCTATAACGGAACAGCAACCAGTGCATTAAAACTTAATAAGATTGAAGAACAGGTAATTGTAGTTGATACCATTTCCAAGAGATACTCAGCATGTGGTGCAAGGATTGGAGCCTTCATCACCAAAAACAAAGAAGTATATACAGCAGCCATGAAATTTGCACAAGCAAGATTGAGCCCCCCAGGACTTGCCCAAATACTTGCAGAAGCTGCAGTTGATTTGCCAGACAATTATTTTGATGCCCCCAAAGCCGCTTATCAATCCAGAAGAGATTTATTGGTTAAAAGATTGAATGCAATGCCAGGAGTTTTTTGTCCAAACCCTGGTGGAGCTTTTTATGTTGTTGCCAGGCTTCCGATTGATGATGGTGACAGATTTTGCCAGTGGATGTTGGAATCATTTTCACACAATGGCAAAACGGTCATGATGGCCCCTGCCAGTGGTTTTTACAATACCCCAGGCTTAGGCAAGAATGAAGTTCGATTGGCTTACGTCATCAATAATGAAAACATTGATGCAGCCATGGATTGTTTAGAAGCAGCACTAAAAATATACCCAGGTAACATCTCTTAAAATCGATTGATAAGAAAGACTCCTCCAATAACAAGAAAAGAACCTGCGAGCGCATAGGTCTCAATTTTTTCACCAAGAATCAATACAGATAAGAGCATTGCAAAAACTGGTATGAGATTATTAAATGCGGATGTTTGAACGGCGCCGATTTTGCTGATGCCTTCATAATACCATACAAAACCCAATACTGTTCCACATACTCCGAGGTATGCAATGGCAACCCAAACCATTGGATTGATGTGTGTAGGAAATGTTTCAAAAGGAGCGCATATTGCCAATAAGCAAAATCCAATCAACGTTGCCCAAGTAGATGCCTGCAGCGGAGTGGTTGTTTTCAAAGCATCACCAGCATAAAAAGTATACAGTGCCCAACATACAGGGCATCCCAGCATAAACGCATCGCCCCAAGTGAATCCGGCAAACAAATCCCCCAAATTCCCCCTGGATATGACAATCATCAAACCTACAAGGGATAAAATCATTCCAACTATTTTAATCCCATCGATTCTCTTTTTGTTTTTGATAGAGGTCATGATCATGACAAGTACTGGATTCAAGGAAACAATCAATGCACCATGACTGGCCTCTACCAATCTCAACCCATTAAAGAAAAAATAACTGTATCCAAAAATACCTGTAAGACCAAGAATAAGTAATTGAAAAAATTGTTTGCGATTGATCTTAAACGGATTTTTTTCTTTTATCAAGACCAGGGG
>CAYFLQ010000037.1:8388-9054 GCA_964344065.1 uncultured Sphingobacterium sp.
ATTAGCACCATAGGTATTAAAAAAAGCAATGCAAATACATACCTAAGAGTTGCTCCAGTGAAAGACCCAAAAACCTGAGCAGCCATGCGGGTTGCGATGAATGTACCACCCCACATCAAAGCAACCAGAACCAGTTTAAAGTATATCACGCCGCAAAGTTAATACATCTCAGTATCAATTAACAGGAGATCATAGCTTTGATCAGTGAATCCTTTTGACTGTATAAAGTAGAGAACTTTTCTGCAACCTCCGCAAATGGGAGTCGATGTGTGATCATCTCTTCAGGACAAATTTCTTTTCTTCTGATTGCATCAATAACAAAATGAAAATCAGCATGAGTGGCATTTCTACTACTCATCAGCGTTGCCTCTCGTTTATGAAACTCCGGATGATTGACTTGGATATTCCCTTGTTGCAATCCAACCAACACATATCTACCAGCATGTGAAAGAAATGAAAGCGACTGATGGATGGAAGTCAGATTTCCTGTTGCATCAAAAATGACAGAGGGCATATTGCCATTGGTCCAATCTTTCAATGATTTCATTGTATCCTCTACCAAAGGATTGATACATTGGATGGAAGGAAATTTTTTTCTACAAAACTCTAAGCGATGCGGGTTGGTTTCTGCAAGTATGATATTGATATTTTTAGTCACAAGAAAAT
>CAYFLQ010000037.1:9064-10817 GCA_964344065.1 uncultured Sphingobacterium sp.
ATCCAATTCCAATGGGTCCAGCTCCTACCAACATCACAAATTCTCCATCTTGAATATTTGCACGAGAAACTGCGTGTGCGCCAATAGCAAGCGGTTCAATGAGAGCGGTTTGATCTAATGACAAGCCATCTGTACGTACTAGCAATTCATTGGGCACTGAAATATATTCACGCATTCCTCCATCTTCATGGACACCCAATACGCTCAACGATGAACAGCAATTGGTTTTTCCCTGTTTACATGCATAACATGTTCCACAACTATTATAAGGTAATACAGTTACTTGATCACCTTTTGATAAACCTTGTGCATCACCTTCCAAGTAGATTGCAGCCAGTTCATGTCCTAATATTCGGGGATAAGTAAAATAAGGTTGTACTCCATTGAAAGCGTGTAAATCCGTTCCGCAAACACCAATTTGTTTGATAAGAATGATAGAGTACCCCCTTTTTTGTGAAGGGTAATTCGTCTCCTCATTCAATAATTGACCTGGCGTTGTACAAACAATGGTTTTCATTACATTGAAGATAAATGAATTAAAACTATTGCATATCTGATGAATGAGTTAAATTAGTAGAGGTCTAAAATAAACGAATCAATTCCTTTTTTGGGGATTCAATTGTTAGGTCAATTTAGATTGTATGAGTACAAATATTCAACCAGAGCATTTAACAAAACGGTTATCGTCATTGGACTTTATGCGCGGATTCATCATGGTGCTGTTGGCATTGGAGTCAACTGGTCTCTACAATGTATTATTTGAAAATACAGCAGGTACATCATTAGGAACATTCTTCATTCAATTCCACCACCATCCATGGAATGGATTAAGGTTCTGGGATCTCATTCAACCCGGATTCATGTTCATAGCAGGCATAGCCATGGCGTACTCTGTAACGAGCATGAGAGAAAAAAATCAATCAAGCGCTGTTATCAATCGAAAAATGTTTAAACGATGTGGATGGTTATTTTTTTGGGGAGTACTAAATTATGCTGTAAGAAAAAATGGACTATCATTTGAATTATGGAATGTGCTCACTCAATTGTCGTTTACGCTGTTACTTAGCTATTTGATTTTTGATTGGAAATCTAGCAGTCAAATTATTTTCTCACTTTTTTTATTGTTGCTCACTGAAATCTTATATCGATTTACATCTATTACTGGATATGATCAGCCATTCACAGACCAGCAAAATATTGGAAATTACATAGACCTCCTCTTGATGAACAAAATCAATGGCGGAGGCTGGGTGGCCATCAATTGCATTCCCACATCCGTTCATACCATTGCAGGTGCCTTGGTTGGTAAATTGCTACTGAGCAAGTCTATATCAAAAGTGAACAGGATGATTTACTGGGGATTGGGATGTCTTCTTGTAGGATATGCGCTGGACTTCATGAATATTACACCCATTATAAAACGTATAGCAACCAGTTCATTTACAATCGTATCGCTTGGCTGGTGTTTATTATTTTTTGGAACTGCTTATTATTTGATTGAAATAAAGAATCGAAAGAAAAATCTATTTTTCTTTGAGGTCGTTGGGATGAACTCCATTTTCATCTACTTATTTTTTGAAATTGTAGGCGACAGATGGTTCAACGGGTATATTGGCAGCATTACAAATGGTTTGATGGGATTGATCCATATTCCTTTAATTCTTCAATCCATCATAACCTGCTTGTGTATTTTCATGATGGAATGGTATTTATGTTTATTTCTATTTAGAAAGAAGATATTTTTCAGGCTGTA
>CAYFLQ010000038.1:0-10666 GCA_964344065.1 uncultured Sphingobacterium sp.
ATTATTTGTCCTTTGCTCTACCAATCCAGACCGCCTCGTGTCTGGACTACCGCACTTACCAACTTTTGCTTTTCAAAAGAGGGATTGCAAATGTAAGATTTCCCTGTTTAAATGTCAAAAAAGCAGCAGTTTTTGATGATTTAACACCCATAGATTCAATGAAATAGGGTTGTTTTGACTTAAATCTGAATGAAAATGTACCTTCATAGTATGCAAGAACTTCTTTTCATTGTAACTGAATCACCTGATGGAGGATTCACTGCCCATTGCAGCAGCACCTCCATTCATACACAGGCTGAAACAATGGAAGACTTGAAAAATGCAATCATTGAAGCTGTTCATTGTCATTTTGACGACAACGAAAAAAGAAACATCAGATTGCAAATCATCAAGGAAGAAGTCATCGCAGCTTGAAATCACCAAGAAAAATCAACTCCAAAGATTTAATAAAATATTTGTCGCTTCATGATTATGAAGTATCAAGACAAAAAGGAAGTCATATAAGACTATCAAAGAAAGATGGATCTCATCACATTACAATTCCAAATCACAACCCAATAAAAATTGGAACACTTAACTCAATTTTAAATGACTTATCAAAGCATTTGAATGTAGATAAAGAAACGCTGCTTAAAAAAATAACCACTTCAATTTAAACACTACCGTCCCCCACCGGCAACATGATCACCGCAATCATCCCCTTGCCCGGCGCTGTATCATACTTCACCGTTCCTTTATAATACTCCACCCGAGATCGTATGCTTTCCAACCCCACACCCTTGCGCACATGTGAAATATCAAAACCCTTGCCATCATCCTCATACTCAAACATCAACTCCTTACCGGTTTTTTCAAAACTAAATTTGATGCGCACATTGTTGGCATCCGCATATTTAAATGTATTGCTGATCAACTCCTGCAATACACGATAAATCATGATCTTCTGCTCCAATCTCAAAAATTTATTATACCTACTGGAATAAATTTTTAAATGAAACTTCGGACGCTGTAAAATTGAATAACTCTCTACCAACTCCATGATCGCTTCACGCAATCCCAAATCACGTATTGATGGCGGCGCTAACGTACGCGATAATGTTCTTACTTGCTGAATGGTATTATCAACCGTTTTTTCCAATTGAGAAATCTCCTGCTCGCCAAACTGCTGATTCGTTTTCAATAAACCAATATACAATTGCATGTATGCAAGCATCTGCCCAACTCCATCATGCAAATCCCTACCAATCTGCGATCGTTGCTCCTCCTCAGCCTGCAACTTGGTTTCCAATAACTGCTGCTCCCTGGTAATCCGTTCATTCAACAACTCCTGCTGCGTCCTCCGAATCTCCGTTACATCCCAATGTATCCCAATAGACCCCTTCACTGATCCATCAATATCAAATGTCGGTGCCCCACTGATCACCACCAATGCTTCTGTTCCATCTTTGCGCCTCAATGAAATTTCATAGACCGACTCCTTCCCCTGCTTGCGCATCTCCGTGATGTCATCCATCTGCTTTTTACGATCAACATCACTTACAAATACTTCCGACGCTATTCGTCCCTTTATCTCCTCAAAAGAATATCCCACAATTTGCTCCAACGCTTTATTCATGAACACAATGCGCTCTTCATTGTCTACCTCCATCACACCCATGGTCATGTTCTCAAATAAACTTCTGTACTTCTGCTCACTGAACCTCAATGTATCATAGGCACGCTTGCGCTCGGTGATATCTCTGATATAGGAACAAAAGAAATTCGCCTTCTCAGATTTTACATGAATGATGGATAATTCAAGTGGAACCTCCATGCCATCTTTTCTCAACCCCCCAATCTGAATCACCCTGTTCAATACTTTATACTCACCCGTCTTGATATAATGCTTCAACCCATGCTCATGCTGCTGCCTGAATTTTTCTGGAATAATGACATCACTCATCTTCTTGCCCATCACCTCATGCTCCTTCCATTGAAATATTTTTTCGGCCTGCGGATTCCACAATGAAATCTTGCCTTCCAAATCCATACAAACAATCGCATCCAAAGATGAATTCATGATCAAATCCTGCTTTTTCTTATCATCCTCCAACTCAATCTTGAATTCATATTCATTGGTCAAATCAAAGGATGCCCCTACAAAACCCAGGAATTCTCCATTCTCTAAATGCCGAGGATAGGCCACTTGCCTTAGATAACGATACTCCCCGTGTTTATTTTTTACCCGGAACTCAAAATCCAATGGCTGATGTGCCGCCAATCGCTTCTCCCATTCAGTTGACGCAAGAAGTCTATAATCTGGATGAATGAATTTCTCAAATTCTTGTGGACTCCCAATTCCTTCCAATCCCATTCCATAAAATTCCTTGGTGGCATTGTTGGAATAAACAACTTTATTGTCATGATCGGAAACCCACACCATTACTGGCATCGCATCCGTAATATGTTTGAACCTCGATTCAGATTCTTTGATCACTTCTTCATACAACTCGCGATTGGTTACGTTGGTAATCTTACCAATGATGTATTCATCCTTCAACAAAACATCATGCCTTTTTCTGATCTCTTCCTCCAACCAATATTTTTCGCGGGTAACAGGATGTTCGATCTGATACTTGAGCTGAACTGTACCCGACTTCTCCAAAAACAACATCTGCCTCTCAAAATATCCTTGCATGGAAGGAACCACCATCGACCGTCGCTTGCTGATCGGATCTTTTTCTTTGATGGGATCAAACCCAAACATCTGCTGCCAATTCGACGTAAAATAATTTTTGGATTTTTTATGCTGATAGGAAATATAATAAATGATATCCCCCTGCTCAAGAAAGTTATTCAACCTGTTGTTGGTTTCCTTCAACTGCTGATACAAACTTTCATACTCATCTTCAACAACGCTGGATGTATGCTCGAGAAACTTAACCTGCTTCTCATAATGATCCAATTGAGCACCTATTTTTTCCAATACAGCTTTCATTTCCGGAGAAAGCTGCGCGATTTCTTTCTCGCCCAATAATTTATTGATCAGCGGATGCAACACGTACATGTTCTTTTAAAGCAGTAACCACTACTGTTTGATTATGCAAATCACAGGTTTTTTCTGGTTTTTCCCAAGTGGAAAATTCACCATAGGTATAAAAACCCGCAACAACGGTACCAGATTGGATCGATTTAGACAAGGCTTCAATCTCCTCCCCCTTCCGCTGACCCAAAATGATTTTCCGTCCTACACAATTCATCACCAATAATAAATCCGGATCATCCACACAAGCTGTCACTTTCTTACTCGCATCCTCAGCACGATCAATCAACTGATCTAGGTTCGAACGCATGAAACGAATCACAACCCCCTCCGGTATGTTCCCCGCAAAAACCATCGAACCATCTTCCTCATTGATAGATAAAATCGTTCTCACCAAGGGCTCATCATTGTCATTCAAAATGGCAACCGGAAACAACAACGCAGATCCTGGTAATTCATTTACATATTCCCCCAAATATTTTTTATATAAGTCCAGCGCCTTCCCTCCATCAATATCATACAAAATATTTTTATCTGATTTTGTTACAATGCGCTCAGGACCAAAATAGTTAAATCCGCGCTGCACGTCTATGCAAACATGCAAGGCATCTCCATAAAAACCAATCAACACCACATGCCCATTTTTAATATCATCGCCAAATCCTACCAACGTACTTGAAAATAAACTCCCATCGCCTGCCATCCCTCCGCTCATGGGCAATTGCTCACCCAATTGCGACTTAATTCCATCCAACAAGTCAGAGCCATTAACAATATGCCCATCAGAAAGTATCATGACATACGACAAACCATCTTGCTTCAATTTTCCAGCAAGTGAACTTCCCAAATCATATGAATTTTTATGACCATCAATATTTTCATGCACAATCTTGAAAGGAGTTTGCTCCATCTTAATAGCTACTGCCAATACAGCATCCTCCATTGATTCATTCCCTGATATCTCTCCAGCAGTAGAAGCAGATACAATCTGTGCTGCAGTAAAATGATCTTTGAGTGTTGCATAGATCGCTGGATCAGCGAGCAATGATTTCTGTGCGAAAACCAGTAATAACTGATATTCGGAAGCCTGCAAGGTCAATCTATCAAAACCCTCCCATTGATTTCCCCTGAAAATAACCTGATTGGTAATCATGATGCTTGTTTTTATTGATAAAACAGCTCTTCATCAGGAGATTGGATGTCAGTAAGTTACTCAATAATGTACAAATAAAAAAGGCCACGATTGAATCGTGGCCTTCTATCAAAACAATGTATTGTTTAGTTATTGAAGATATAACGGATACCAAACTGAAGTTGATATACATCATCCAAGGTCTTTGACTTCAAGAACGCATCTTTCAACAAGATGGTTGATCCGTCAGGAGCAACTTGGGTTGCCAATTGGTAGATCGGCTGACCATTTGCAGTACGACCATAGTAAGACAATGGACTGTTTGTAGTAGAAACATACCCTACGCCAAAATAATTATTGAATAGGTTCGCTGCATTTACTAAGTCAACCCTCAAACGAATCGTATTTGATTTTCCAGATTTGCCAGACTTCACAAAGAAATCTTGCTCTGCACTGAAATCAAAACGTGTCAACCAAGGATACTGTCCACCGTTACGCGCAGCATACTGTCCTCTGATGGTGCTCAAATAAGGATGGTTTTGAATATATGTTTCAAAAGCAGCAGCTTGTTCGTCACCTGTAAATGTTTTACCACTTACTGTTTTAGTTTGGAACAATGTTGTCATGGTAGTAGTTGGAACAAAAATCAAATCATTGAATGATTGTCCATCACCGTTCATATCGTTGCTGGTTGTATAAGAAATCTTACCACCACTAGCCGATACCATACCCAAAGACAAGGTAGTTCCACCACCTGCTTTCTTACCATAGTTAAGCTTGTAGCTCAAGAATCCAACAAAACGGTGACGAAGATCGTTGTCTGAAAATCCTGCTCTCAAGAAGTTCTGACCATAAATACTTGGAGTATTTGCGTTTACAGTACTACCTACAGAAGAAAGATCATATGCACGTCCGTATGTATAACCAATCATACCACCCCAGTTTCTTGTAATTGGTTTTTCCAATTTAGAAGTGAAGGTGAATGAATGTCCAACATTGTTGTTGGTCAACACATACGCATTACCAATACCAGGATTGTGATAACGTGCTGTATTTGCAGCTGTACCAGACAAACCTAATGCTGGGAAGATATCGCGTCTGTCACCACCTGCAGTAAATGTACCTGAAGGTGATTTCAAGTTGGCATCAATGTAGTGCAATGCATACAAGTTCTTGTTGTAGATCAACTCCAATGTTCCAAACACACCACCCAGAATTGGAAGTTTTTGATCGATCGCAATATTTGTTTTCCAGTTCATTGGGAATTTCAAATCTTGCTCACCATAGTTAAGGTTGTAACCACGCAACAAAGAAACATCTGTTGTTGTTGGTTTGTAGATCGTTGGATTCAATGTAAACGGATAAGCTGCAGCTGCAGTTCCTGTTACGTTCATCAAACCAATGTTCACACCATTGTTACCCAACTGGTTGCTGAGCAATACATATGGCATTCTTGAAAGGAAGAATCCTGATCCACCGCGGATCTGAGTTTTTCTGTTGCCGTTTACATCCCAGTTGAAACCGAAACGTGGAGAAACATACAATCTTGATTTAGGCATGGTACCCATGTCAATTTGCAATGGATTTCCATCAGGCATGAAGAAATTCAATCCCTTTACATAAGAGTTTGAATAATCAGATGCAGTATTAGGAACAGCAAGATAATCCAAACGGATACCGTAGTTCATACGGAACGTTTTGCTTGCCTTGTATTCGTCCTGGATATAAGCACTCAAGATATCGTTCTTGAAAGTTTGCCATGGTTTTTTACCATCAGGCAACAATGTGTAACGATAGTTGAAACGGTTGATGGCAACTGGAGATGTTGTCAAATTTGGATTTGCCAAATATGCTGTTGCAGCAGTTTTGAAATCAGCAATGCTGTTGAACACCCACACACCATTGGATCCGTAGAAGAAAAGGTTGTTAGACTTGAACGCTTCAAATGAAGCACCAACAGTAATGTTGTGATTGCCTCTGATCAATGTAGTGTTGTTCGTTACATTGAATGTTTGATAGTTCAATTTATTGTCAGGTGTGAATGGATCAAAACCGATTGTAGTATACGTAACGTTGTCTTTTAAGATATCAACTGTTGGGAACAACGCAGTTCTGTATTTTCTGTCTTCAATTTGTTTGTTGAAGGTTACCAAAAACTGATTGGAAACATTCTTCTTCAAACTTGAAGTCAATTCCGCTACAGCAGAACGGGTATTGTCCATGATGATATACCCTGTGTTCTGTCCGGAAATAGCAGTAGCCAAATTGTTTCTGTTACCATTACCTGCAGTACTACCAGAGTTTGAGTTACTGATGATCGCATCACTCTGAGAATTGTGATGAGAATAACGAACAGTCAATTTATGTTTATCGCTGATGTTATAATCAATACGTGCAATTACTTTATTAGACGATGATACGTTGTTGTAGTTATCAATCGCTCCCATATCCCAGTTAAACTTGTCTTTCATGAACGCTTTCAAATCCAACAAATCAGCTTCGGTTGTTCTTGAAACGTTTCCGGTTGCACCTGTTTTGTTGGCAACCCAATCCAATGCTGGTTTTTCACTCTTCACAAATTCACCATTGATAAAATAGAACAATTTGTTTTTGATAATTGGACCACCTACACGGAAACCGTTGGTAGATGATGCAAATGGAACTTTTGGAACGTTCGCTACAGAGCTGTTCGCTTTTGTACCAGCCATGTCTCTGTTGCTCCAAAAACGGTAAGCAGATCCTGCTACTTCATTGGTACCAGAACGGGTTACTGCGTTCAAGTTAGCACCTACGAAACCTGATTGCTTGATATCATATGGAGTGATGTTAACCTGCAATTCTTCCAACGCATCCAATGAAATTGCAGTAGAACCTGTACGTCCACCTGCCTGTGCCTGACTACCCAATCCGAATCCGTTGTTGAATACAGATCCATCAATGGTGAAGTTGTTGAAACGTGAATCTTGCGCTGCAAATGAACGACCGTTGCCGTATGCATTGTACTTAACAATATCGTTAACAGTACGACCAATCGTTGGAGTTACTCCAATTACTTGTTTGCCAAGTGTTACAGAAGCACCATTTGCTTTTGAGTTCATGATGGGATTCTGCGCGCCTCTGATCACAACTCCTTGAAGTTGTACTGCATCGCTTTTCATGACTACATCAACGTTTGCGGCATTACCAAGAGAAGCATATACATCTTGCTCTTCGTATTTTTTGAAACCTGCATAGGTAAATGTTACCAAATAAGGTCCGCCTACACGTACGTTTAAGATGGTATAAAAACCACCTTTACCCGATACTGCAGAATACTTGGTTCCTGAGGGTTGATGCACGGCAACAACCGTAGCACCTTCCAATGCTTTGTTGTCATCCCCTCTTACGCTACCTGTGATGCTTGAACTTGTTACCTGCCCATAGGTGAACGTAACAACCACTGTCAAAATCGCTAACAGTGATAAAATTTTAGCTCTCATATTATTGTGATTTGATTTTCGGTGCAAATTTAACATTTCATATCGACAGGTTGTTGAGTTTTTCGTGAACTTATTGTGAACAAGGGTAATATTTTCTCAGGTTTCGGGTTATGGGTTTTGAGTTTTGGGTTACAGACATGTAAAAAATCAGTAACTTAACTGAACGACCAATATTGAAAACCCAACCCATAACCCACAACTCACAACCCATAACTCATTCATTATGAACACCTTCGACGCGATTGTAGTCGGCTCCGGCATCTCTGGAGGCTGGGCCGCCAAGGAACTAACCGAAAAAGGCCTGCATACATTATTATTGGAAAGGGGCCGAAATGTGGAACATATAAAAGATTATACCAATACTGAAAAAGACCCCTGGGAACTGCCTCACCGGGGCCAAAATGCCAATTCCGACCATAAAAATTCCCCCATCCAGAGTAAATGCTATGCCTATAACGAGGTTTCAGGGAAGTTTTTCGTCAATGACATCGAAAATCCATACAACCAAATCAAGCCATTCGACTGGATACGCGGATATCATGTGGGTGGAAGATCCATTATGTGGGGGCGTCAATGTTACCGCTGGAGTGATCTGGATTTTGAAGCCAATGCAAAAGATGGTTTTGGAACCGATTGGCCAATCAGATACAAAGACATCGCTCCATGGTACAGCTACGTAGAAAAATTTGTCGGCATCAGCGGATCAAAAGAAAATCTTCCTCAACTGCCCGATGGAGAATTTCTTCCAGCCATGCAACTCAATTGTGTAGAACAAATGGTGGCAAGCAATTTGAAAAATAAAATGAACAGAGCTGTTATCATCGGCAGATCAGCCAATCATACTGCAAAAGTGGGAAACCGCGGACCCTGTCAATTTAGAAATAAATGTCATGAAGGTTGCCCATTCAGCGGATACTTCAGTTCTAACTCAGCAACGATTCCAGCTGCTGCTGCAACTGGCTTGCTCACCCTTCGTCCCAATTCGATTGTGATTGAAGTGATCTACGATAAAGATGCAAAACGTGCAAAAGGCGTTCGCATCCTCGATAGTGAAACCATGAAGACAGAAGAATATTTTGCTAAGATTATTTTTCTGAATGCATCCACACTTGGTACTACACAGATATTATTGAATTCAACATCAGATGCATTCCCAAATGGTTTCGGAAATTCTTCAGAACAAGTGGGACATAATTTAATGGACCATCATTATGGTGTGGGTGCTTATGGTGATTTTGATGGATTCCAAGATAAATACACCTATGGCAGAAGGCCCAATGGAGTATATGTGCCGCGCTTCAGAAACCTGGATGGTGGCTCATCCGCAGGATATCTGCGTGGATTCGGTTACCAGGGTGGTGCTTCAAGAAACACACAACGGTCTGATCAAATTGGCATAGCATTGAAAGAATCTGCAACGGAACCAGGTAACTGGTCGATGGGTTGGGGATCATGGGGAGAACATCTGCCTTATTATGAAAACAAAGCAACACTCAACAAGGACAAAAAAGATAAATACGGTTTGCCCACATTGGATATTGATTGCGAATTCAAAGAGAATGAACTCAAGATGAGAAAAGATATGATGAACAGCGGTGCTGAAATGTTGGAAGCTGCTGGCATAAAAAATGTAAAGACCTACGACAACATGCCTGCACCAGGATTTTGCATCCATGAAATGGGAACCGCAAGAATGGGCAATGATCCGAAAACATCTGTACTCAACAAATGGAATCAAATGCATGATGTAAAAAATGTATTCATCACCGATGGTTCATGCATGTCATCTTCTGCTTGTCAGAATCCATCCATCACCTACATGGCACTCACTGCACGCGCAGTTGATTATGCAGTAGGGGAGTTGAAGAAGAGAAATATTTAAGTTGTAAATACGGTTATAAGTTATATGTTATAAGTTGTAAGTTGTAGGTTGTAAGTTGTTGTAATTGTTGTAGTGGTTGTAATGGTTATTGTATTTAACTTACAACTTATAACCAACAACTTACAACTACAGAATTCAACTACTTGCAATCACCAAAACAATACCAACTCTCCTTCACCAGCTGCTTAGGCATCGTCATTGGAAGCATCATCGGCAGCGGCATCTTCATGGTGCCCTCCCTCATGATCAAAACATTGCCATCACCCATGATGCTGTTTGCAGTATGGATTGTTTCAGCCATTGTCTCCATCATCGGTGGATTGGTTGTAATCGGCATGGGGACTGCGTTTCCGCAGGCAAGAGATTTATTGGATTATTACAATATGATTTTTCCCAAATGGGTTGGGTATTTATTTAACATCGGATCAAACTGGATCATCAATCCATTTGGAACAGTCGTGGTTGCTTTTGTTTTTTCAGAATACATGAGATATTTTTTTCCGCTGGACCCCATGGGTGTAAAGTTGGTTACGATTGCGTTGCTCTTGGTATTAACCATCATCAACACATTCAACATGGAAATAGCCGATCGGTTCCAAATTATTTTCACCGGCACAAAAGTTGTTTCGATCATATTGCTGGTACTCTTTCTACTATTGCCCGGAAAAGGAAATCTTCAACACTTTAGCATGAGTGAAATTGGTAACTGGAATACCATTAAAATGCTAGGAGCTTTTTTTGCAGCTTCCACCGGAGCACTCAATGCGTTCGATGGATGGTACCTGGTGAGTCACCTTACGCCTGAAGTAAAAGGGGGAGTAAAAACAGTTGGTAAATCAATCGTAGTCGGTTTACTCATATGCATGTCGCTTTACCTGCTCACCACTTTTGCTTATCAGTTTGTGTTAACCCCCCAGGAAATCGCCAACTCAAGTATGGTCGCAGTTACTGCATTGGAAAAAGTTATTGGAGGATGGGCACCTGCATTGGTAACCATGCTTATATTGATATCCACATCGAGCAGTGTCAATGCATTTTTAATTTCATCTTCCCGTCTCATGCAAAGCACAGCTGAGCAAAAAATGTTGCCCGCCATCTTTACTTATAAGAACAGCAAACAAATTCCTGTTGCAGCATTCTGGATCATATTT
>CAYFLQ010000039.1:0-10592 GCA_964344065.1 uncultured Sphingobacterium sp.
AGCAATTGGCAGTCATTCAACCAATTTGCGGATATGAACAGATTCATCAGTACTGTGGCTATGATTGTATTTGCTGTTCAGTTGCTATTTGTTTTCAATTTCTTCTATTCTATATTCAAAGGCAGAAAAGTAAAATCTCAAAACCCATGGGGTGCAAATACATTGGAGTGGACAACTCCAATCAATCCTGGTCATGGTAACTGGCCTGGCGATATTCCAGAGGTACACAGATGGGCATATGATTATGGAAAAGACGGAAGAGAATTCATCCCACAGACAGAACCTGTTGGTGCAAATGAATCAGCTCATTGATAATTTGATTATTCAATCAGTTGCACAACAACTGATTAAAAAATATTGTGATGCAAACCAATGAAGTGAAGAGCGGGGCAGCATCCATCCTTAAGTCGAAGCTGAAAGATTATCAGCAGCTGATGAAGTTCACATTGAGTTTCACAGTTGTTTTCTCTTCAGTGGTTTCTTATCTGATGGTTCCGGGTACAACGTTTGACATCCTTTCAGTTCTTTTACTTTTTGCTGGTGGTATGCTCGTAACAGGAGCAGCAAATGCCATCAACCAGATTGTTGAAAAAGACACCGATGCAAAAATGAAGCGAACAGCATCAAGACCTGTTGCTTCGGGAAGAATGCACATCGATGAAGCAGCTACGTTTTCTGTAGTTGCAGCAGTGTTTGGCATTTTTATCATCGGACTTTGGTTCAACTGGGTAGCGGCAGGTATTGCTGCATTTAGTCTTTTTCTCTATGGATTTATTTATACTCCATTAAAAAAGATTCATTCCATTTCTGTGTTGGTGGGGGCCATTCCAGGAGCTCTTCCATGTTTAATTGGATGGGCAGCAGGCGACCCTTTATTGGGTGCTGGCGGATGGATATTATTTGCGTTGCAGTTCTTGTGGCAGTTTCCACATTTTTGGGCCATCGCTTGGGTAGCACATGAAGATTACAGCAGTGCTGGATTCAAATTGTTGCCTGATGTAGGAGGTCCAACGAAATATGCAGCTGTTCAGGCAATTTTATATTCGGTGTTGTTGATTCCAATTGGAGTGATGCCTTATATAATTGGAATGTCTGGAATGGTGAGCATGATCATTGTGTTCATTGCGAATCTTGCCATGTTTTGGCAATGTGTGAGATTGTTTAGAGAGATGAATGTACAAGCCGCAAGACGCGTAATGTTCGGGTCCTATTTTTATTTACCAGTTGTATTGCTTTCGTTATTGGCTGATAAATTATGATGATGAACGAGCAAAGAAAAAAAATTCACCCACATAAGTTTACACTGTGGGTAGCAATAGGAAGTATATTGATGATGTTTGCTGGATTGACTTCAGCCTACATTGTCAAGAGAAACCAAGCCAGTTGGATGATGTTGGAAATACCAGTTGTTTTTTGGTATTCAACCATCACCATTTTGGCCAGCAGCGTAACTGTTCAATGGGCGTTGCAAAAATTGAAGCAAAGAGAGATGATTGCTTACCGCAGATGGTTGGTGATCACAGCAGTGTTGGGAGTTCTTTTTTTAGTGTTGCAGATTGCAGGGTTTATGAAATTTGGTGAGTTGGATATCAGACTGGTTGGTGCTGGTTCCAATGCATCATACTCATTCCTGCTTGCAATTTCCGGATTACATGGGCTGCATGTATTGGGCGGTGTCATTGCATTGGTTGTTATTGCAATCAGAGCATTGAGCACAACGAACAGAAATTACAGTACCATTCCATTGGAAATCGCAGCAACGTATTGGCATTTTGTAGATATCCTTTGGATATACTTATTTATATTTTTCAATTGGATGAAATAAGTCCTCTTGAATTGAACCTTTAAAAAGAAAAAGCATGGCAACAGCCGAAGCACAAATGGGAACCAAATGGTGGAGTGGCGGTAAAAGCCCCTTCAATGTTGAGTATGGTAAATTGATGATGTGGTATTTCCTCATGAGTGATGCCTTCACATTTGGAGCATTCCTCATTTCTTATGGAACCATTCGTTTTAGCCAAAACTATTGGCCTGATCCTAACGTAGTATTCAATGCATTTCCTTTTGCAGGTCATGCCAATCTGCCACTAGCTTTCGTGAGCTTGATGACATTTATCCTCATCGTGAGTTCTGTTACCATGGTATTGGCCGTTCATGCTGGTCATAAAAATGATAAAGCTGGAGTTATCAAGTGGATGATCTGGACCATCATTGGTGGTATCGCTTTCTTAAGCTGTCAGGCTTGGGAATGGACACACTTGATCACTGGCGACCATGCAGTATTGATCAATGGTCAAATTGAAGAAATCGGAACAACCGTTACCAGAAATCCATGGGGACCCGCAGCCAATGTAGCTGCACATGATGGTCATCATGTTGGAACAACAGGTCCAGTTGCCTTTGGCGGATATTTCTTTGGTATCACAGGCTTCCACGGATTCCACGTATTTTCTGGAGTCGTGATCAATATTGTGATGTTGCTCATGACCATCAACGGAGTATTTGAAAGAAAAGGACATTACCTCATGATTGAAAAAGCTGGTTTGTACTGGCACTTTGTGGATTTGGTTTGGGTATTTGTATTCCTTTGTTTTTATCTCATTTAATCAATCAAGTAATTCAAGTATATGGAACATTCAGTACAAGAAGTAAGTTTTCACCACGAGCCGGAAGGAGATGTTGTAAAGAAGATTATTAAAACAACCATCATTCTTTCAGTCATCACTGTAATTGAATTGGGATTGGGTTTAACGATGTATGCTTTCCCAATGGCAGCTGGTTTGAAACTTTTCATCAAAGGGGTGATTGTAATTCTTTCCTTGCTCAAGGCATTTTATATTGTTGGAGTTTTTATGCATTTGGGGGATGAGGTTAAGAATCTTATTATGACTATTGTAGTACCATTGCTGTTGTTCATTTGGTTCATTGCAGCATTCTTGTGGGATGGGAACTCTTGGAAGGTATTGAGGAATACGTATCATCCTCCTGCAGTAGAGGTGCATGAAGGTGGGGAGCATCATTAATACAGAGGGACAAGGCCTGCCTGCCGGCAGGTAGGGACGAGGGACAAGGGAGGAGGGAGAAGAGGGACTCTCAAAACTCATAACCCATAACTCAAAACACACAACTATACTAGAAAGCATCAACTGGATACAACCTATTGATGCTTTTTTTGTTTTAATACTTATATCATGAAGGGAAGAGTTTTCATAGCATTGATTGTTGTGGTAATTATACCAGTGGCGAGCTACTTGATTGTAAATCATTATAGCAAGGGTGCTATCGAAATGCCTCGTCGTTATTTTTATGATACTGTATTGGTAAAAACAGAAAAAGGCAGAGAAGTTACTGATACGGTTTGGCACAAAATCAAACCATTCAAATTGAAAAATCAATTTGGTGAGGAAGTGGGATTAGACGATTGGGGTGAAAAAATTATTGTTGTTGATTTTTTCTTTAGTTCTTGTCCTTCCATATGTCCTACTCTTACACGAAATATGAAACGTTTACAAACAGCTTTTAAAAAAACTGATACGATTGTACGTTTTATTTCTTTTACAATAGATCCAGAAAGAGACAGTGTTGCGAAGCTGAAAGCATATGGAGATAAATACCAAATTGATCATGATACTTGGTGGATGTTAACCGGGCCTAAAAAAGAAATTTATGATATTGCATTGAATGAGTTCAAGGCTTCTGTTGCTTCCAATGGTAATATTGATACTGGGTTTATTCATACCGAAAAAATATTTTTACTGGATAAAGAACATGTGGTGAGAGGCTGGTACAATGGGCTCGACAGTGTGCATCTCGATCAAGTAATCAAAGATGTTGTGTTGTTAAATATGGAACGCGACAAGAAGAAAAAAAGAAATCTTTTTAGAAAATAAAAACCAATATATGTTAGAGGCAAGTATGCAAAAAAATGACAAGAATGCAAATATTCTAATCATTCTATTTTCAGTTATCGTTTTTGTAGCAGTTGTTTTTCTGTCAAAAATAAAATTGGAAGTTTCGCTTCCATTCAATGTACATCTCTTTGCAACAATCAATGCTTTTATCAATACTGCAGTATCTTTTTTACTGCTTGTGGGCTTGCTATCTGTAAAACGTGGCAGATATGCACTGCATAAAAAAGTGATGATGAGTGCAATGGTGTTATCATTGTTGTTTTTGGTTTCATATATATGTCATCATCTTTTTTCTGAATCAACCTCCTATGGTGGAGATGGAGCCATGAAATATGTGTATTATTTCATTCTCATCACGCATATTTTTTTAGCTGGTATTATCCTTCCATTCATTTTGTATACTTCTTATCGTGCATTGATTGCGGAATGGCCTCAGCACAAAAAGCTTGCAAAAATTACATGGCCAATTTGGTTCTATGTTTCTGTTACAGGGGTGGTTGTTTATTTGATGATTAGTCCTTTTTATGCATAACAGTTATAAGTTGTGGGTTATACGTTGTAGGTTTTGAAAGAGAGAAATTTTTTCGAAGACGTTTTTGAAGTTGTACGACTTATTCCAAAAGGAAGGGTTACAAATTATGGGAGTATTGCAAAATATCTTGGAAGTGGACTTTCTTCGAGAATGGTTGGATGGGCAATGAATGCATCTCATAATGTGAAGCCAAAAGTACCAGCACAACGAGTGGTCAATAGAAATGGACTTTTAACAGGAAAATTTCATTTTAAAACACCTACCACTATGCAGGAGTTATTAGAGAAAGACGGTGTTAAAGTCAAGAATGATAAAGTTGTAAACTTCAAAGAGGTATTTTGGGATCCTCAAAAAGAACTTGATTTCTAATATAATCAAGCAACAACTACAACAACTTACAACCAACAACCTATAACTTACAACCGCTAGCTGTTAACTGTATTTCCTTGTCCCTCGTCCCTCCTCACTCGTCCCTTCTTAAAAGGAACATTCACATGATCATACGGGCAATTCACACATTCATTCCCGCAGCATCTTCCATTTTCTAAATGGTATTTTGCGGTGAGGACCATGAATCCTCTATCATTGTAATAGAAGTCTTCCCCTTCAATCAGCTTTCTTTTCTTCTTCGGTTTCTCCTGCATCTTGCGTTGATTCAATTTCTCTCGTTCTTTTTGCCAGTTCATCATCCAGATCAGTGGGGAGCTCTTTGTTGATCTTGAATTTTAGGTAGTGAACTGTGTTGCTTTTTGCTATGTCCAACGATTCGTAGTGTGTTTTGATTTGCAGTTCTTTGTTTTGTGGAAGATCTATGGCGATATTCGCGCTTTCTTCAAACAAATCCAATCTATACAAATCAATCACCAATTTTGTGAATTGGTAAAGCACTGGAGAATCAGTCTTCAGATGTATATAACCATCGGGCTTTAGAAATTGTTTATACTTCCTGAGAAAAATAGGATGCGTTAATCGCTTTATAGATTTTGAAATTCTGAGTTGTGGATCCGGGAAGGGCAGCCAGATTTCATCGATTTCATTTTCATTGAAATAGTTATCAATCATTCCGATTTGGGTGCGAAGAAAAAAGGCATTCTTCAAGTTTCGCTCCAGTGCTTGTTTCGCACCTACCCAAATTCTGTTTCCTTTTACATCTACACCGATATAGTTTTTATCTGAATATAGAGAAGCGAGTCCGATGGTATATTCTCCTTTGCCACATGCCAGTTCGAGCGCAATCGGATGATTGTTATGAAAGAATTCATTCCATTTTCCTGCTGTGTTTTCAGGATACTCCAATACATGTTCAAACGTTGCTATTTCTGCAAAACGCTTTAATTTCTTTTGACCCATAGAAGTGGTGCAAAGGTAATGACGGGTTGATTATTCTTCCCATTTTTTAAATGCCAGTACTGCATTTAAACCACCAAATGCAAAAGCATTTGATAAAGCGTATTGTATCTTTTTTTCTTTAGATGCATTTGGAACAACATCGATATCGCAGGTTTCATCTTTTTCTTGAAAATTAGCTGTTGGAGGCAGGATCCCATTTTTCAATGCAAGTACCGTTGCAATAGCTTCAAACGAACTGGTTGCACCCAAAGCATGTCCATGTAATGATTTGGTAGAGCTAATGGATAGATCATTTGCATGACTGCCAAATACATTTTTTACTGCAGCAACTTCCATGGTATCATTTACCAATGTGCCTGTACCATGTGCGTTGATATAACCGATTTGAGATGTGTTGATGGATCCGTCTTGCAGTGCCATCTCCATTGCTTTTTCAGCTCCTTTTTGATCGGGCTTGGTAATATGACTTGCATCTGATGTCATCCCAAATCCAACGATTTCACCTAATATAGTTGCACCACGTTTTTTGGCAGATTCCAATGACTCTAAAATGATCATGCCACTTCCTTCGCCCAAGATCATACCCTGTCTGTTTTTTGAAAAGGGTCGACAGGTATCAGGTGCTACCACACGAATGGCTTCCCATGCTTTTAAGAATGTATAGGTGAATGGTGTTTCACTTCCTCCGCAAATAGCCTGATCACATACACCATTTCTGATCAACCAAAATGCATTTCCAATGGCATGATTGGATGATGCGCAGGCAGTTGAAATTGCATACACCGGTCCCTTGATTCCCATTTGCATGCTAATATTGCTGGCAGCACCATTGGGCATGGTTTTAGGAATCGAGAGAGGATGAACCCTGGTTTTATTTTCTCGATATAAATCTATGTACGATTGTTCTTGGGTTTGAACGCCACCGATGGAGGTGCCACAAATTACAGCGGTTCTGTATGCATTGTCATCATTAAATGAAATACCCGCATTGTTCACAGCTTCTTTTGCTGCTACAACAGCCAATTGAGAAAAGCGGTCCATCAAATCAAGATCATCTTTTTCAATGATTCCAGTTGCATCAAAATTTTTGATATCTGCACCATTTTTAAATCTGATTTGATCAGAGAATGGAGCGGTGTATGGACCAATGCCTGAGTTGCAGGCAACCATATTGTTCCAGAATTCTTGTGTATTCTTTCCTAAAGCGGAAACGATACCAGTACCTGTGATGACGACTCTTCTGTGTTGCATTCTTTTGAAACTATTGCATTGCTTTTGATAATCCGTCTACTGCTTGGCGAATTGTTTTGATTCCCTGCAGTTCAGTATTGGGGATATTTACATTGAATTCATCTTCTAAATCTGCTATCAATTCAATCGAGTCGAGTGAATCCAATCCCAATTCTTCAAAACTGCTGTCAATGGAAATGAGTTCTTTGTTGATGCCTTTCTTTGTTGAAAGCAACGTAGCCATTTTTTCAAATACTGCTTCGCTCATATATAATGGTTTGAGGTAAAATTATGCAATTTGAATGATCTGTTGAAAAACACGTCCATACTTTGTGATAATCCTTGCATTTCATGTCTTTTCTCACTTTTCCCCAGTATTCAGGCAGATTAGTTTTACATCATTGTTAATCGAAAAAATAGAGCACCCGCCTATTTGGTCACTTTAAAAATAATTATATGAAAAAAATGATGTTGATGATGGCAATGATGCTGACAGGAATTGTCAGTTTTGCCCACGCGAATGAAGCCAGGTTGGGCTCAACAGTAATCAACCAAAGCAATACACAATTTGACTGTACAGTTACATTAAAAGGATATGTTTCCGTTGGTGCTGCAGGATTTGAAGTATCCTGTTCGGCAACTGCCAGCACATGTGAGCTTGCCACGCAGCAAGCTTCCACATGTTTGTCTGCTGCAATTAGAACGATTAAGAAAAGCTATTTATAAAAAACCGGCGGGTGTTAAAATGATGCGTATGAAAACAATATATTTCTGTTTACTACTGATCTGTACTATTACAATAAAAGCACAGGATCACATCGACTCACAAATCATTCATTATACTGTTTCCTATAATCATTTATTTGATAGAGGGAGTGATTTTAAAGAGTATGATGCAGTACTTTATTTACAAGGGGAAAAATCATTGTTTACCATGAAACGCAATGATAAAATTGAGGGATCTTATCAGACAAATTATTTCGATGCAACTCCAGACAGCATATTTACAGTTTATAAAGATGGTGAATCCAATTCTTTGTTATTTGATTTTTACCATTTGCAACAAGGCAGTGTAATCTATGCAGATACGCTGCATCCAATGGAATGGAAGTTGGAGCGTGATGAGAGGTCAGTGAGAGGCATACCATGCAAGAAAGCGACGGTTAGATTTAAAGGGAGGGATTATGTTGCATGGTATGCCCCTTCCATTCCTTTTTCAAATGGACCATGGAAATTAGGGGGGCTACCTGGGTTGATTCTAGAAGCCTATGATGAAAAAATGGAATGGCATGCGGTATTCACCAACTCAAAGGATGTAGATTTTGTCCAATTCAGTTATTATGAAAACCTTGTAAACAAGGGGGTTCAGAGTTTTTCAGTTTTCATAAGTGATATAAAAAATATGTTGAAACGAATGAGTGGATCTTTGCAGAATAAGAGCATTGATGATTGTCTAACATGTGAAAGCAAATCACTTGTAACCATTCATTTGTGGGAAAAAATTGACTGATGCGTGTGTTATTACTGGTTTGGATAGCCAGTTTGAAGTTCAATTTGTCTGCGCAGGAGCAAGTATTAGCTAAACCCATATTTAAAAATATTCCGGAAATTCTTGTGAAACCAGCGATGGGAATAATGAGAATTTCTCGGGATACTATTGAGTACAAAATCAATGAGCATTTAAACCCATCTATTCTCAAGGTTGAAGATCTGTTTAAAGATTTTCTTGGGTTTAATATTTCAGAAAGTGGTAAAATATATTATAACGGCATTGAAATAACTTATTTGCTGATAGATGGCGAGTTGTTATCAACAATCGATTACAGAATATTGACTCAACATATGAATGCTGATATGTTTCATAGTATTGAAATCATTCAACCATACCATATCAATAGATTTGAAAATCTTTCTGCAATAAAAAATGAAATCGCACTTAACTTGAAACTTAAAAAGGAGTTTCGCAACCGATTGAACCCTGATATATCTTTTTTATATAGTTTATTAAATGGAATACATGGGAATGCGGACGTTAATAGAATTGGGATGAAGTATCAATCTGTTTCTGCATGGAAAAAAAATATTTTCGGTGATTATTGGGAGTTGACTGAATATTCAAATCCTGAAAAAGATCCCCGTTTCATAGAGCATATTTCAATTATACAAGACCCGATGTTAAAACAGACTTTTGCATTGAAACAAAAATATTTGAAGAATAATACTGGTAGTCGAGTAGAAATGGTTCATGTATTCAATTTGGGTCCTCATTTAAAGCTACATGTTGAACCCAGGATTGAACATGTTGATATGAGTATTAAACGAGATCAACATCTGAGCTATTTTATTGGGGAACATACAACAGTTTTAGAGGAAAGGAATTCAGAGCTGACTTTATCGAGCAAAAAACGCCAAGTCAATTTCATGCTTGTTCACGATCGTTTTAAGAACAACAGAGGCGAGTATAACATATACTACAGTGATCAGCAGCTGAATCAGCAACTTCAAGATGCTATCAGTGGCTTAAATACCCATGTATTTGCAGCCTCCGATCAGCAACTGCATCATTCGTTGAAATTTCAAGGGGCTGAAAAATTTCTTATCCAACACAAATATCTGTTAGAAGTACATGTACAAGGTGGATCAAATCGATTGACTCGTTTGTTGCAAAACAGTAATTCAGTAAGGGCAAGAAATGTGATGTTCCAACAATATATTTCAACTGATATCGGGTTTAGTATTCAAAAGCATAAGTTGAATGCCCATTTGGGTTTAAGATATATCATTGAACAGAGGGAACTTTTGAACATATTTAGTAAAAAATATTTATATGCAGAGCATCAATACCAGTTGAATAAAAGACTGTTATTGAATATGGATCTTTCTATTGGTGGAGGTGCTATTTCAAATCAATTGAAACAGTTGACCAAGCTCATTTATCAGGTAGAGGGTGGAATGGTATATAAGAAGTCAGTATTTAATCAGTCTTATGTGAGATATTTTATTAGTCAAAAGATTCCGTCTACCAATACATGGCTGTTCAACTCGTTGCCGCATCTTTCCGGTTACATGCAGTATTATGTATTTCCAGATCGTTTTACAGTAAATAGTAAAATGGAATTGGGTAAATCCTATCAACATCTATATCGAGGTATTGGTTTTAATTATGGTATTTCTGCTGAATTGATTCGGAATGGCATCTTTCATTCCATAGGTTTTCGTCAGGGTATTTTAGTGGATACTTCCAGTTTACATGGAGACTTAATCAGTTCTCAGTCGCGTATTGAGGCAGATCAATTTTTATTTCCAATTAAAATCAGGATTGCAGCCTCCCTTCAATTTACATCGACTAAATTCAGTCAGGCGCTGATGGGGGAAATCTTTCCAATTCAATTATATCAACCATCCTTCAAGCTTACAGCGAAAAGTTCATGGGAAAAGGCTTTTCAATGGGAGGCATCAACTCATATACAATGCAATTATTCTCATTCAGTATTTAAGTCCAATTCTTTATTGCAGTTTCATCATCAATTGAACACCAAGTATATATTTAATAAAAAGGTATTTGCATC
>CAYFLQ010000040.1:0-264 GCA_964344065.1 uncultured Sphingobacterium sp.
CCTGTATTTAAGAACAATATTATTAGAGATGTAGAGAATTTTCAAACGCTTTCTATCAATCAATCTGCACCAACATTCATCAATAATCTTTTCTATAACAATAAAGGCAATTTCTTAAATATTGGCTGGCTTGATAGTACATCAGCACAATATAAAATGCCACGTTTCATCAACTGTACATTTACCAAGACTCAGAATTGGGGTAATAATGGTGGTTCTGATAAAGCACTTATTCCATTCATTAACTGTATTTTCTGGGGTAAC
>CAYFLQ010000040.1:274-10490 GCA_964344065.1 uncultured Sphingobacterium sp.
CAAGCTCTCAAATTTCAGCCAGCTATTATTCTATTCGCAATAGTATCGTAGAATACCAAAACTTTGCAAAGAAAAATGGCAACTTAAGAATTGATCCATTGTTTGTAAGTGAAGAAACAGGCGACTATAGATTGAGCAATAGTTCACCTGCTCTTGGTAAAGGTGTGTCTAGTGTTACTGTTGCAGGACAAACACTCCTTTCTCCTGAAAATGATTTGGTGAAAAATGCACGTCCTGGTCCAGATCTTACAAAACCTGATCTTGGCGCTTATGAAAATCCATTCTCATTCCCTGCTCCTAGCATTACTCGTTTGCAGAAGTCAGGAAATAAGGTAACCATCAGCTTCAAATATGATAAGACACTTGAAGTTTCTAAATTGATTCTTTACAGAGATTCAAGTGCAACCAAACTAGATACCTTATCAATTGCATTGAAAGATATCAATGCGGATAGCATTCGAGTGGTAGATACACTTTCAACTACCTCTATAATAAATTATGGTATCAGAGCAGTAGTGAACGATGTAAAGAGTGGAATCAGTAATATTTTAAGTACCATAGACACTACGTATGTACCAGATGTACTTTTTGAATCTGATACTGCGTCTGTTAAATTTAAGGCAGCAGGAAATACATTGTCATTTGTAAATCTCAATGGCTCTGATTATAAGTATCCTTCTGTATTGTTCTTCGACAATACCTGGAAATCTGCAAATTCCAGCAATAGAAGTCCCAATGATTCTGTGTATTTATTAAGAACAGCCAAGTCGGATAGAGCCAATCAGTCTGTGAAATTAACTTTCAACAAACGTCTTCAAACTTCTTTGGGTCAAGCTGGCGATATGATGCAAGTGCTTGGTCCTATCAACTTGAATTTTGATGATGAGTTTGATTTTGCAACCATCATACAAAAACCTGGATTTAGATCTTCAACTGGTAATTTAATTTTCGATGGAAATAATTTTGCTTTAAATCCTGATAGTGTAAAACTTAAATTCAACCAAAGTGGAGGATCTATAGATACAGCAGTAACTCCTACATTTAGTTTCAGTGATAAATATTTTGATTATAACAGTTGGGCAAGAAATCAGGGCAATATCAAAGATGCGCTGGATATGATTGATGGAAATTTCGATGGCTCACAAGAGCATATCATTTCTGTGAGTCAATTGAAGTGGGTGCCGAAATTTAATGTTTCAAATGGCAGTTGTTATCAGTGTATTAATCAAGGTATGAGAATTGTGAAATTCATTGATATCAATAAAGATGGGTTGAAAGATATTGTTGGTGTAACTGGAGATAACTGGCAAGTAGGGTATCCCAATACACAAGGAGTTTCCGTTCACATCTTCGTTTCCAATAAAGTACTGGGTCAGTATGAAATGTATAGGACTGGACTGTTTATTGATTGGAACAGTGCTTTGTTCATCAATGATTATACTAATGATGGCAGGGCTGATATTTTGTGTCGATCAATCAACCAACAAAACTATAGTATATATGAACTTGGTGCTGATTACTCATTCAAGGAAAGCACCAAGGTTCTTGCTATCAGCTCAGACGATAATAAAATCACATCTGATGATGTTAACAATGATGGATACCAAGACGTTGTAACAATAACAACCAATGGCCTAATCAATATTTATTTGAATGATCAGAAAAATGGCTTCAAGGTTAAACGTTACAATATTCCATTCGACTATAGCAATGGCAATCTCTGGTCTATTTATCAGGTTAAGCTGGCAGATATGAATGGCGACGGTTTCAAAGACCTTGTATGGATGGAACAGATATACAATGGCTCAGCTTCCGGTGAACAATTGGTTAAAACGGTCATTCAAACACCAGGGGAATTGGTACTTCCAAATGCTGTGAGTGAATCTACTGCAAAAGTGGAAGCAGTCAACGACGGTTATAACGTTAAGATCAAATGGTCAGGTTTTACGGATAACAGTGGAAACAGGTTAACGTATAACTTCAAAGTTGATACAACTGCTAGTTATTCGAATAATATTTTGAACACAAGCTTTAACTATAAAAAATCTTCACCTCAGACTCCAATTGTATTGGATCAGGTATTTTCAAGTGCTTATACCGATTCAATTGTATTCAGAGATCCAAATATTTCTAGCAAATATCCTTACGTGATTGCTGTTCAAGGTGTATCACAAGGTGGAGCAGGTAGTGAATTCAAGCAAATTAAGTTTACACCGAAAGACCCACTTTCTAAACAGACCAGTACGTTGCCAGGACTTACCAATGCAAAATTTGCATGGGGTGATTATAACAATGATGGTCAGTTAGATCTTGCTGTTATTGGCTTGGGTGATGAAAATACAGGTCAAGTTTTGAAAATTTATAGAAATGACAAAGGAAACCTTGTAGACCTAGAATTGAAAAACAGACAATTAAAAGAAGGTGATGTTAAATGGGTAGACATTGACAAAGACGGTTGGTTGGATTTGATCGCTACAGGTCAGTCTGGTTCTGTTCCTTATACTGTACTGTTTAAAAACAATGAGGGAATATTTGAAGTGTCCTATCCAACTAATATCCCAGCACTGAAAAATTCAACCATTGCAATGGGTGATCATGATAACAATGGTACAGTTGATATGATTATTTCAGGTAAGGATGCAGTTGGTGAACCTCATACATATATGTTGAACAATGATGGTCGTGGTAACTTCAAAACAGTAACTGATTTTAATACAAAATATGTTGTGCCTGATTTATACAGCTCTGACATGAGATTCATCGATTATGATTTGGATGGAGACCTTGATTTGATTTTTACAGGTATCGACAGGGATGGAAATCCACGAGGTGGTATCAGATTGAATTCACTATTAGACGACCAAAGTTTAAGAAATAATCAATACTATTTCAACTATGGTTTAAATCTTAAGAATGCAAAATTTGATTTGGGTGATATAGACAGTGATGGTGATCTAGATATCATTGTAATGGGAACCTATATTGAAAACACGCTGGAGAAACCAATTACCAAGTTGATTAAAAATACCAGCGCAGATCTAAAGTTGCAAGGGAATTATAACAGCCAATACATCTATAATAATTATTACCAAGAAGTTGTCATCGATAGTTTGAACAATGGTGATGTGAAATTTGCGGATGTAAACAACGACGGTTTATTGGATGTGTCTATATCTGGACTTGACAATAAAAAGAATCCTACTACCAGGATTTATATCAATCAGGGTGGATTTGGTAACTACTCCATGTTGAAGACATTGGATCTGCCACAATTTAGAAGTACTGCTATCAGTTGGGGAGATTACAACAACGATGGCAACATGGATATGGTTATCACTGGTGCGAAGGCAGTGGGAACTGAAACTGTTATATATGTGAATGATCAAGGATCTAACAAAAATGTTGCTCCAAAAGTTCCAACAGGTTTGACGATCTCTGACTTGGGTCAGGGTAAAGTAAAGCTTAAGTGGGATGCTCCAAAAGATGATCATACCCCAAGTAAAAGTTTGTCTTATTTGATTAAAATAGGAACCAAACCTGGGTCAGGGGATCTATCAACAGTTCAAGTTGATTCAGCAGGAAGATTGCAATCACCTACCATTCCTGTTGTGGGTACCAATGAGTACTATCTTGAATTATTACCAGGTAAATACTATTGGTCAGTTATGGCAATCGATGGAAACTTTAAGAATTCGAAATTTTCAACTGAACAAGCTTTCATCTTGAAGTATCCTTGGAAATATATCAACCAGGGAGGTATTGTTGATAGAAGAATAACTCCAATTGACAATAGTCAGTTTGCGTGGGCAGATTTTGACAATGACGGATTCTCTGATTTCATATACTTGGGTAACAGCGGTGTATGGGGGCAATCACCTGCCGGTATATATCGAAATGTAATTTCAACATTTGTTAAGGTTGAAAATACAGCAAACGGTACATCAGGATTGAATGGTATTGATAATATTAAAAATATCAACATCCAATGTAAAGACATCAACAATGATGGGTATGTAGATATTTTTGTTGCAGGCGAATACAGTGATAATCGTCCTGCTTTCAAAGCATTTATCAATAAGAAAGGATTTAACTTCCAGGATGTTACCAATCTCTTCGTAATACCAGATTATCTAAGAGGTCCTGCATTGGATTTTGCCGATTTGGATAACAATGGTACTCCTGATATGATTTATTCTGGTACCGATAGCAGAGGCGTTGGTCAAGTGTTGTTCTTTACAACCAAGTTAGATTCAACATCACAAACAGGTACTTCTACTCCAGGAAGTCAGTATGGATTTACCATATCAAATTATGAAACCAATATCAAAAAAATCTTAAATGATGAAGAAGCACAGAATATAAATCTGGCATTTACTGACTTCAACCATGACAAGAGGGTTGACATGGTGATGTTGTATGATAATTACAGCGGACAACGAAAGATTGAAGTCTACAATGGTAGCCTTGATATATTTGGTAAATGCGAATTCATCAAGAATACAGATGTGTCTCTTCCGAAATTGAAAAATAGCACGCTCGATGTGGTAGATTTCAATAAAGATGGATATCCAGATATCGCCATGACAGGGTATGGATCTACAACTGGACAGATCTTCAAGATATTCCAAAACAATTTCGACAATGAAACAAAGAAGTATACATTCACAGATATTCAATCTGAATTGTATCCAATCCAAGATGGTAAAACAACTTGGGGTGATTTTAATATGGACGGATATCCGGATGTAATCTTTAGTGGAAGCAGAACTGGGTCAGGTTATGTAACAAAAATGGCTACTTCTTCTCAGGATTCACAGGGATATGTAAACTATACGGAGCTTCCAGCCTTCCCATTTGGTGAGTACTTACAACTTACTCCAACAATGGGTGATGTGGTTGGAGATGGGCAATTGGGACTTGTATTGGTTGGAACAGAGAAGTACAACAACTCTGTATCTAGTTCCTTCAAGATTCTTCAAAATGTAAGAGGATTGAGTTCTAGGATTCAAGGGCAAAATGGAATCGTACAAGGATCAGCAGTGATTCCTTTCACTCCTATTGCAACTAAAGCCAATCCTTCAAATGATCAACTTTCGTTGAATGCTGGGAAATTAAAATCAGTCCCAACACTTGAATTGGAATCAAAATCATTCCCAGGAGCAATCCCAACATTGAGGCAGCAACTTGCTCAACAAAAAGACAATCAGACCTTTGTAGAAAACAAGCCACCGAGTTCACCTGACACGTTAAAATCAACTATACTAAGTAAGGTTGGAGATAAAAATCTGGTGAAACTTTCTTGGAGTGCGGGTAAAGATGATTTGACGCCAATAGATGGGTTGACTTATGCTGTTAGAATTGGTAAGAAGCCCGGCAAGTCAGATGTAATCGATGCAGAGAGTAACAAAGACGGTGATCGAAAAATTCCGACAGACGGAAACACAGAAAACAATAAACAGTGGGATATTCAGCTACCAAATGGAACCTATTATTGGTCTGTTCAGGCAGTGGATGCATCTTTTGCGGGTTCTCAATTCTCTCAGGAATCAACCATCATCATACAAGATGATAAGATTGTAACAGGCAATGCACCATCTAATATCTTCTTAAATAGTTCTAGTAGTGATACGGTTTATTTATCTCAAGATCAAGTATACAGTGCGATCAAGTATAAGATTACTGCGTATTCTACTGATAGTGTGAATGCCAAGAAATACTTCTTCTCTTTATATGATGATGATGATTTCTCCAATCCAAACATCTTTGCAATTGATCCAACTTTGAACAATCTGTATTTTAAATCAGCTTATACGAAAGATTCAACCTATAAGATAAGAATGAGGGTTACAGATATCAGAGGGTTGGCTTATGATAAGTATTTTAATTTCATCGTAGTCGCTGCTCCTACCAACTTGTTGTTAGATGGTGCCAGTACTTCATTTGTTAATTATACAACTGAGAAGGATGTTGATAAGTTGAATGTACAGTTAACAGGTATAGATGATAAGGTTTCTTCTGATAAATTAATTTATACCCTTGTAGATGGTATTGGTGCAAATAACAACAGTATGTTTGCTATCAAGAATGGCAATATATTATACAACAAAGTGGCACTTAAGCTTGCTGATACTTTGCGTATCCGAGTTTCAGTATTCAATGGGTATGCTTCATATGAAAAAGCAATCAAAATATACTCTGGTTGTGATTTCACTTCTACAAAATTCACTGATGCTAAACCAGGAACTTACAAAATATGTGAAGGTGAGGTTGTAAATCTTACGCTTGCTAAAACAGGTGTTACTGTAAATCTATTTAAAGACGACGCTTTGTTAAGCACTGCATCCAATACCAATAAGGTAAGCATTACTGCTCCTGGTAAATACTATGCGATTTATAATACGGACGCTACGAGTGTTTGTGGAAATAAAACAGATAGTGTTTTTGTTGAATACAGCGTGCCTGTGACATCCATTTCATATAGTGGTGATTTAACTATTTGTTCTAATGCAGAAAGGGTACTGAATGCTACTGCAGCTACTGGTTACACATATCAGTGGTTGAAAAATGATCAAGTGATTACTGGTTCAACTGGCAGCAGTTATAGTGCAAAAGAAGCTGGTAAATACAAAGTAAAAGTTACCAACAACCAAAATTGTAGTGCAACCTCCAGTGAAGTTGTGTTGAGTGTGATACAGGCTGCTGATGTTACATTGAGTCAAAAATCAGATACCACTATTTGTGAAGGAACTTCCATTCAAATTAAAGTGCCAGATGGTCCGAACAGCTATCAATGGTTCAAAAATGGTGTTCCAGATCAAGGAAACAATAGTTCATACACCTTCAGTGGCAATGGTACGATTAGTGTACGCGCAACATCCATCAATGGTTGTATAGCAAACTCAGTTTCTAGAAATATTTCTACTACTTCAAATCCTGTATCACCAGTGTTGACGCAAACAGCAACTGCACTTTGTCAGGGTCAGTCAGTAGTAATCATGGGACAAGTAATAGGTGGGGTATCTTATCAGTGGTTGAAAGATGGTTCAAAGATTAACGGTGCAACTGAAGTTAACTACAGCGCAACCAGTACTGGAAACTATCAATTGCAATTGACCAATTCATTTGGTTGTATTGCTAAATCTGCGAATGCTACCATTACCAGCAAGCCACTGCCAGCTGCACCAACGATTACGAGAGATGTTTCTGATCTTGTTTCCAGCAGTGCAGATGGTAACCAATGGTATAACAGTCTTGGTGAAGCCATTCCAGGTGCAACTACGCAGAAGTATCGTCCTGCCAGCAATGGTTACTTCACTGTAAAAGCAACCATCAATGGATGTACCAGTTTAAGTTCAGCAAATTATTATTATGCATCTACTGCTGTTCTTAATCTGGAAAACGGGCAATTCATTAAACTCTTCCCGAATCCAGTCATCAATGGAATGAAAGTTGAATACAATCTTCAAGGAATGTATGAGATGACTATTCAATTGTTTGATATGAATGGCAAGTTGGTCATTGAAAGAAAATCTGTTAGAACAGGTAATATTATCAATTTGACCAACCTATCCAAAGGTACCTATATGATGAAAGTGATGAAGAAAGATGGCAAGGTGCTCTATACAGGGAAAATTGCTAAGCAATAATTTTTAAGGCGGAGTTTAAACTCCGCCTTTTTTATTTCATTTATTCCTTAAATTGTAGGATCAATTATTGCAATATGAAAAAGTCATTTCTGCTTTTAAGTTCGCTTGTTTGTTTGATTTCTTCTACAACCTTTTCTCAGTCACATGATCCAGCTCCAACCGCTGCAGCTATTGGAAGATGGGATCTAACAGTTGATATGGGAGATAAAATTGCCCCATCTTGGTTGGAAGTAAAGCTATCTGGCCTCAAAACATTGGTGGGATATTTTGTTGCAGATGGTGGAAGTGCACGTCCTATTTCAGTGGTACATTTCGAAGGAGATAAAGTAAGTTTCTCTATCCCTCCACAATGGGATCGTTCGGATAAAGACATGGTATTTGAAGGAACATTGAAAGAAGATAAACTTGCTGGAACCATCCATGCAAGCAATGGCAAGACCTATACGTTCACTGGTGTGAGAGCGCCATTGCTTCACAGAGACAAACCAGTTGTTTGGGGTACTCCCATCAAGTTGTTCAATGGGAAAGATTTAAGCGGATGGCATACCCAGAAACCAGATAACCAATGGGTGGTTGAAAATGGCATCATGAAAAGCCCTCGTTCTGGATCTAATATCATGACTGATCAGACATTTACCGACTTCAAATTGCATATCGAATTCCGTTATCCAAAAGGAAGCAACAGCGGTGTGTATTTGAGAGGAAGATATGAAGTACAGGTGGAGGATAGCTACGGACAAGAACCTTCATCAACCCTTTTCAGTGGAGTGTATGGATTTCTCACACCCAATCAAATGGCAGCACATCCAGCAGGTGAATGGCAGATCTATGACATCACCTTGGTGGGAAGAAAAGTGACTGTAGTTGCCAATGGCAAAACAGTAATATGTGATCAGTTGATTCCTGGAATTACTGGCGGAGCTCTTGATAGCAAAGAGGGCGAACCCGGGCCTATCTTCTTGCAAGGAGATCATGGGCCAGTAGAATATAGAAATATCAGCATCACTCCTGCTAAATAATCTGCATATACAATCCCGCATCTTATGCGGGATTTTTTCTTTATGAAAAATATTTTCTTACTTGTAGTCTGTGTTAATCTGGCATTGTGCATCAATGCCCAGCAACCCAATATTGTTGTTATTTTCTCAGATGACCATACTCAGCAAACCATCAGTGCCTATGGTAGCAAGTTGATGCAAACACCCAACATCGACCGCATTGCTAAAGAAGGTGCGTTGTTTAATAATGTATTTGTTACGAATTCAATTTGTGCTCCCAGCAGAGCCGTGCTGCTCACTGGTAAATACAGCCATATCAATGGATTGAAAGACAATGGTCCCCGTCGTTTCTTTGATCCGCTTCAACAGCAGATTCAAAAAATCTTAGCACAAAAAAAGTATCAAACTGCGTGGATTGGCAAATGGCATTTGCAAAGTTTGCCCAATGGATTTGATTATTGGAAAATTCTACCTGATCAAGGAAATTATTTCCAGCCTGATTTTATTGGGATGAACAATGATACATCTCGAGTGAAAGGCTATGTTACCGATCTTATCAGTGATTATTCATTGAATTGGTTGAAAAATAGAAACACTCAACAGCCATTCTTTCTAGTTGTAGGGGAGAAGGCCACCCACCGCAATTGGATGCCAGATCCACGTGACTTTGCTGAATTTGAAAACAAAGATTTTCCATACCCGGATAATTTCTTTGATACTTATGAGAACAGACAAGCTGCAGCTGAGCAAGACATGACTATTTCAAAAACCATGTTGATGCATGATGATTTGAAAATGGGAGTGGATTATTCAAAACGTGGGATGTTTGGAAGAATGACAGATGAGCAAAAGGCAGCATACAAACAATATTATGACCGCGCTCAATTATCCTATGATAAAATAAAACATGATAGCATTGAAGTAGTGAAATGGAAGTATCAGCGATACATGAGGGATTATCTTGCTACTGCAAGATCAATGGACCGAAACATTGGGCGAATACTTGATTATCTTGATTCAACAGGCTTGTCTAAAAACACCATTGTTATTTACACTTCTGATCAAGGATTTTACATGGGCGAACATGGGTGGTTCGATAAACGCTTTATGTATGAAGAAAGTTTGCGCACACCATTTGTGATGAAATATCCTGGAAACATTCAACCTGGAAGTACGATCGATCAGATGATTGTTAATATTGATTTTGCGCCAACCTTGATTGATTATGCTGGAATTTCTGTCCCGAAAGATATACAGGGAAAGAGTTTCAGGGGATTGTTAGAGCAAACAACTTCTCCCAAAAAATGGAGAGATGCCATGTATTATCATTATTACGAATATCCAGAACCTCACCATGTTGCTCCTCATCTTGGCATCAGAACCGCACAGTATAAATTGATTCGCTTCTATGGTGCAGTGGATAAATGGGAATTATTTGATCTCAAGAATGACCCCCATGAAATGAACAATATCATTGATGATGTATCACAAAAAGAACGCATCCTTCAATTAAAAAAACAATTGATGGATTTGGCTTTTCATTTCAAAGACACTGAAGCAATCGAAATTTTA
>CAYFLQ010000041.1:0-10260 GCA_964344065.1 uncultured Sphingobacterium sp.
ATCCTGTAAAAGCCATTTGCTGTTGGATCCTCCTCCTTGTATCTGTGGAAGGTCTGTGCCAATTCCGAAAGTACTCCAATGAATTTATGAACATAGGGGCAGGTGCACGTGGACTCGCCATGGGAGGAGCTCAAATTGCTACCACGGAAGATGCATACGCAGGATTTTGGAACCCAGCAGGACTTTCTGAGTTAAGAGGTCATTCTTCCTACTCGTTGATGCATGCTGAATATTTTGCAGGAATTGGAAAATATGATTATTTCGCCGCAGCAACCCCCATAGGCGACCCTGCCAAGGCAACTGCTGGTTTTGGAGTCAGCTTCTTGCGATTTGCGGTAGATGATATTCCAAACACCCTCTTTCTGGTTGAGCCAGATGGAACCATTAACTATAACAATATTCGTTCATTTTCGTCTGCAGATTACGCTGTCTTGCTTTCCTTCGGTCAAACCATCTTCAGTGATGATCAAAGAAATTTTTCTTTTGGAACCAATGCAAAAATCATTCACCGGGCAGTTGGAACATTTGCAAAAGCATGGGGTGTTGGATTGGATGCCGGCTTGCAGTACAGATCAAAAAAAATCAGTGTTGGTGTGGTAGCAAGAGACATCACCACAACGTATAACGCATGGCGTTTTTCTTTTACAGACAAAGAAAAAGAAATGCTTTATCTCACCAATAACCAGATTCCAATTAAATCAGTTGAATTGACTGCCCCTCGATTGTATCTCGGCGCAGCGTATAACACTGATTTAAATGAAAAGTTTTCCTTTTTGAGTGAACTGAACCTCGAATTAAGTTTCGATGGACAACGAAATGTGCTGCTTAGTTCTAAAGCAATGAATCTAGACCCCCGTCTGGGTATCGAAATGAATTATGCAAAAACCATCTCATTGCGAATGGGCGTCTACAATTTTCAAAAAGGCTTGAAAGATGGTGATACAACCAATCTTTCAAAAGTATGGATATATCAACCTGGTGTAGGCGTTGGATTTAATATCAAACAATTCAGAGTCGATTACGCTTTCACCAATCTTGCCAATCAATCCAATCCCCTCTATACCCATGTGTTTTCTCTGCATTTGAGGTTGCCAACTAAAAAGTATATCTATTGATGCTGAGAAGAATTTTCCATATCATTTTTTGTATGTTCATTTTAGGGCAGGCCAATGCCCAATCTGAATTTGGTAACGAATGGATCAAGGATTACAACAAGAAATATTATTCAATTCAAGTTGGTAAAGACGGGCTCTATAGAATTACTTACGATGCATTAAAAAAACTTGGAATTGAAAATACCAACGCAGATTATTTTCAATTATGGAACAACGGAGTTGAAGTTGCTTTGTATACATCGAAAACAAATGCACCTCTGAGTGTTGATGGTTATCTTGAATTTTATGGTAAAATCAATGATGGAAAGTTTGATACAAAAATGTATGCAAATCCTCAATATCAAACTTCTGATCAGTGGAGTTTACTGACGGATACTGCTGTATATTTTCTTACCATCAATCCAACTTCTATCAATCAGCGCTATTCGCTCAGGGCCAACAATTCATTGACAAGCAGTTTGACGCCTGAAGCATATTTTATTCACACTTATCGATATGCATTCAAAGAGCAAATCAATCCCGGTAATCCCAATGTGATTGCTGGGGTGAATGTGTATTCGTCTAGTTTTGATGAAGGCGAGGGGTGGACCAGCCGAGGAATTACATCTTCCAAATCAATTTCTCTTGCTATCCCAAATCTGCAGGTTGCAGGAACAGGGCCCGAAGCAAGTGTGAAGGTAAATTTTTTTGGAGGCTCTTTGAATACCAGACCTGTAACTGTTCAAATCAACGGAGTTCCGATCATCAATGCATACCCACTTTCAGGTTTCAGTGGAAAGGACACAACAGTTTCGATTGCTAAAAATAGGATTGCAGGCAGCACCACAATTGAATTTATAAATGGCAGTACTTCAGTGTATGACCAATATTTGGTTGGACAATTTGAAATCACCTATCCAAGAAAATTTGATGCTGGTTCTTCAACCATGTTTGCATGTACATTAGATGCATCCTCATCTGATCAATTGATTGAAATCTCATCTTTCAAATTTGGGACCAATCTGCCTGTTCTGTATGACCTGACCAATCAACTTACATATGTTGCAGAAGTAAAAGGAGGTAACCTGCGTTTTCTCTTACCTCAAGATTCCAAGAAGAGAAATGTTATGGTGTTCAATACTGCTGCCGAGGACATCAATCAAGTGAATACACTATCCGAACTTAGGTTTCTTGATTTTTCAAATACATCTAACCAGGGAGATTACATCATTATTACCGATTCATTGATAAGAAAAAGCAAGAATGGGGATGCGATCGAGCACTACAAGCAATATAGATCAAGTGCTGTCGGAGGTAATTTTAAAGTGCTTGTTGTTAATGTTCAAGAATTGACCAATCAATTTGCATACGGGATAAAAAAACATCCTTTAGCAATGAAAAGGTTCATTCAATTCGCGGCAACATTTTTTAAACCCAACAATGTGCTGCTTATTGGCAAAGGAGTGACCTATGATCAATATCGAATGAATGAATCTTCATCGTTTTCCAATCAATTAAATATTGTGCCAACCTTTGGTAGTCCTGCCTCTGACCATATTCTTGCCTCCAAAGATTTAGGTCCACTTGCCCAAATTCCAATTGGCCGACTTTCTGTGGTGAACGGAGATGAGTTAAATAACTTTTTAGATAAACTTAAGCAGCACGAAGATCTGTTGAATACATCCACTTCGTATCAGTCAGTTGATAAAAAGGGTTGGACCAAAAATGTATTGCATTTAGTCGCAGGAGGTGTTGTTCAGCCGGTTGTGACAGGATACATGAATGAAGCTGCAAGAAAAATCAGTGATTCATTGTTTGGTGCAAAAGTATTTACGATAGAAAAAACTTCAGCAGCTTCTGTTGAGACGGGCAACAATACACAGATAGATCAGCTGTTTCAAAATGGATTGGGAGTTGTCAATTATTTTGGGCATTCATCGTTGAATGCAATGGAATTCAATTTAGATGATCCTGGTCGCTTCAATAATCAAGGAAAATATCCACTCTTTCTTGCCAATGCTTGTACTGCTGGTAATAATTTCTTCTATGATAGCCTGAGAATTGTTTCCAATAAAAAATCAATTTCAGAGGCATATATGCTTGAACCGCAAAAAGGAAGTATTGCATTCATTGCGAGCACGCATTATGGAATTTTGATGAACTTGAATGATTTTATTCAGCGGTTTTATGATCGATTGGGTAAAATAAATTATGATAAGTCACTGGGCGAAATACAACTGCAAACCATGGCCTTGCTTCAAAAAGATTTTGGTTCTATATCCAACAATCTGACAACCATGGAACAAATCCAGTTGCATGGAGATCCCGCCACCAAATTATTTCCTCATCCCAAGCCAGATTATGTTGTTGAAGACCCTATGGTGATAGCATCACCGATGCCATTGACCATTTCAGAATCTTATTATGATCTAAAAATATACATCAGAAATATTGGAAGAGCACAAAAAGATTCCGTAAAAGTATTGGTGAAAAGAGATCGCTCTGATGGAACAAGCGAGTCCATCATGGTGAATTTTGCCTCTATTTTTTATGGAGATTCGTTACAACTTAAATTTCCGTTGGATCCTAAAAAAGATATAGGCCTTCAATCCATTACTGTTACAGTAGATCCTGATAATGTATTGTCTGAAATAAGCGAGTCAAACAATTCAGTGACCAAAAAAATCAATATTCTTGAAAATGATGTGAAACCTGTTTATCCAATTGATTTTGCCATCATAAACAAGTGGCCTAGTAAACTGTATGCCAGTATTGGAAATTTTACCTCCTCTGGTAGTCAATATGTATTTCAAATTGATACTACAGCCAACTTCAATTCTCCGATTCTGGATAGCACTGTTGTTGCATCTTCAGGGGGACTTATAGAATATACGCCTTCGATTCCTGTTGTGGATAGTACTGTGGTATACTGGCGTGTTTCCAAAAAGCCCATTGCGGGAGACACTTATAAATGGTCATCTTCTTCTTTTGTTTATATCTCTGCATCTGAGGCAGGTTGGAACCAGTCGCATTATTTTCAGTATCAAAAAAATCAATATGCAAATATTGAATTGGACCAAAATAGAAGTCTAAATTTTTCTAAGAAGAACCTTACTTTATATGTACAGTCAAGATTAAAGACCAATACTACAGCTTACAATAGTGTTGAAGTTGGCAATACAGTAGTATACAATCAGAGCTGTGATGCTGCGTTTGGAACACTTGAATTTTCATTGATCACAAAGCGAACTGGTAAGCCATTTAAGAACACCACACCACCTGCTATTTCAAAGTACGCAAGTTTTGTTCCGTCTGCATGTTTTCTCAATACAGATTTATATCAATTTTGGTTTAATTACAACACGCAACAGGGCAGAAACGATGCAGCTAATTTTTTCAATTATGTTCCCAACGGGACCATCTTGGTGTTGAATCACTGGAATAAAAAAGATGATGTTGGATTGAAAACGGTAGATCAATGGAATAAAGATGCTTTATACACCAAACTGCTTTCTATTGGATTTTCTCTGATTGATTCGTTTAAGTCTAATCTACCTTTTACAATGGTTGCTTACAAAAATGATGCAGGAGAATGGAGTTTGATGCAACAAAAAATGGGAACCTCTTCCAATGATATTTTATATACAGAACAATCATTTGAAGCACTTGAATCTTCTGGAACCATCAATTTTCCCACCATTGGTCCTGCGAAGACTTGGAAAAACATCTCATTAAATACAAAGGCATTGGAGTCGCCAACAGATGATCGATCAACCATAGCAATAAAAGGCGTTGACAATAATTTGAATGAAACCCAATTGTATGTAGGTTCCATTGCAAAATCCGGACTCCAATTTTTAAAGGACACATCGCTGGCGTTTATTGATGCCAAAAAGTATCCATGGATCAAGATCAGCGTATCTCAAAATGATCCAACAAAATTGACCCCATCACAGATGAACTATTTGCAGGTTAAATATGCGCCAGTGCCAGAGGGAGGAGTGTCCGATGTAGCCAGCACAACATTGATTTCATCCTTAGATAAGGGAAGCAATTATCAATTTCAGGCAAGTTTCAAGAACATCAGCAATGATGCATTTGACAGTGTGAAAGTAATCTGGAAAATTACAGATGATAAAAACCGTGATTCCATTTTATTTGATGGGTTAAAGAAAAAATTAATACCCGGTGATACAATACAGTTTAACAAATCCCTCGATACAAGAAAATTGTCTTCTAATAATTTGATTTCACTGAGTGTGAATCCGCAAAATGCCCAACCGGAGCAGTTCATGTTCAATAATTATCTTCAAACGAAATTAAAAGTCATTGAAGATGCGATTCCTCCTACGTTGGATGTGACCTTTGATGGTGTTCATATTTTAAATAGAGACATCGTTTCTTCAAAGCCTTCCATTCTGATTGAGTTGCAAGATGATAATACATTTCTTCCTTTGAATGATACTTCTCTGTTCAACATTCGATTGCGTTATCCTGATGGAGTTATAAAGCAAATAAGATTTGATGGAGATACATTGAGGTTTACGCCGTCATCCAACCCCATAGGCTCAGGCAATAACAAAGCGGTCATCAACTACAGACCTGTACTGAAGATTGATGGAGAGTATGAGTTGATCATTTCAGCTAAAGACAGAAGCGACAATGCTGCTGGCGCATCTGATTTTAGTGTGCTATTCCAAGTAATCAATCAGTCGATGATTACCAATCTGCTGAATTATCCCAATCCATTTACGACGACTACAGCATTCGTGTTTACCTTGACTGGCTCCGAGTTGCCAACGAGCATGCGTATACAGATTCTGACCATCACTGGTAAAATTGTAAAAGAAATTAACTTGGCTGAACTGGGACCTTTGCGCATTGGCAATAACATCACTGAATATAAATGGGATGGAAGGGATCAATTCGGTCAAATACTCGCCAATGGAGTGTATTTATACAGAGTAATAACCGACATAAAAGGTAAAAAAATCGAAAAATTGAATATAGGTTCGTACAATACAGATAAATACTTTACATCTGGATATGGAAAGATGTATCTGATGCGATAAAAATATTCAAATGAAGTTTGGGGAGTCTGCAGTCATTTTACAATGGCTGATGGGAGAGATGGAAAATATTGAAATTGGCGAATCTGATTTGTTGAGATTTGCAATGCGACATAGGGTCTTGTTATATCCTTTGTTGAAGCATCAATACAGCAGAAACTATAGCTCTGCATTTTTACAAACTTGTTTAGATCAGTACATCGAAAATATCTCTCAAGTAGAAAAAGTAGCATTATTCTACAGCCGTTTCAATGCTTTTTTGATGAGTCACCCTATGCGAGCCATTGTTTTAAAAGGTGTTCCATTGTCGGAGGCTTATTATGCAAACAAATATCACAGGCATTCCAGGGATGTAGATATACTTGTTCAACAAGAAGATCTTTTCGTTGTTGCAGATTGGCTGAGGTCAGAAGGGTACAGGATTGAGACGGATGTTTTTTCTTATCATCAAAAGCAACAGGATATATACTGGAGGCACAATCATCATTTTTGCTGTTATGGTCGTAAGAATGAGTTGCCTCTAGTGGTTGAGTTACATTGGAGGCTTAGATCAAATGATGACGTTTGTGATGTTCGATTGAATGATTCATTTAATCTTTCTTTATTAAAGACATCTTACAAGCAATTATTTGTATTGAATCACCTGGATCAATTCATATACCTCTGTGTTCATGGCACTGAACATGGTTGGTTTCGAATGAAATGGTTGCTGGATCTTCCCTTGATGGCTAGAAAAGTTACATTTGATTGGAGGTCAATACAATATAGAGCCAAAGAACTCAATGCATTGGAGCATGTGAAGGTTTCACTTTATTTGATATATCGGTTGACTGGAAAGTCAATTATACATGATTTTGATGTGCGTCATTGCAATATATCAACCATCATTAAATCTACTTTTATCATTCATCGGATGAATGCAACTGTTTTTGTTGAAACAGGCTATGGGTCGGCAATTAAACAATTGCTTTTTATCTCATCATTCAATAACAGAGTTGTCCGATTATCATTTTGGAAAAAATGGGGGATGTCAACTGCAGATTGGAAAATGTTTCCACTTCCAGCTTCTCTGTTTTTTCTCTATTATTGGATGCGGCCTTTTTTTTGGGTGTGTAGAAAAGCGATTCGATGACTGGGTTTACTTATTGGGCATATGGATTGCATGTCTTGTCTGAAATTGAATTTCCGGAATTGTATCCTATAACATATAACAAACACTCCGACCTGATCATCAGCGTTGGAGAATGTATATCTGTGGATGAATCATCCACATTCAATCTTGTTCATCGATATGAATCAACTGAGCATGCTTGTTCAATTGATATCAGATCTATTGCATTGTATACGATCACCAATGGAAGTCACATAACAATTCATCCATATGTTGGAAGCAAGACATCTGACGTTCGGGTATACTGTTTATCGAATGCTTTTGCAGCCATTTTGCATCAGAGAAGGATGTTGCCCATGCATGCTGGAGCTTTGTTGATCAGTGAAAAACTTAGCTTAATCATGGGAGATTCTGGCGCAGGGAAGTCGACCTTGCTTTTTCAAATGATGCAAGCTGGGTATCAAGTTTTTTCAGATGATGTAGTGGTGTTTTCTTTTAATCAGAAACAAGAAGTATTTGCTGCATCATCTTATCCCATGATGAAATTATGGAAGCAACAATTCTTAAGCATGCACAAAGAAATTGCTCAGCCTGTTCGTTCAGGAGTAGAAAAATATCCATTTTATTTTCATGATCAATTTCACATAACATATAAAAAAATAGAGCGACTGGTTGTTGTTCGAGTAGATGATCAATTACATGCACCACTCTTGAGAACATTGAAACCATCGGCTGCAATAACATGTCTATTAGAACATGTATATCGAAGGGAGTATTTATCTACAGTAGAATTACATTACCATCTACCCCTACTTGCTAATCTTGTTAACAGTATTGAAGTTTATGAATTAATTCGTCCACGATATAAGTCGACCGAAAAAGAGTTGCATCGTCTTTTGGTATCCATCTTATGAGAAAAAAACTTGATCATTTTGATGATAATACAAAGACGCACCATGGAGAATTGGAGTTTCTCAAACTAATTTGCTTACATGAAAAAATTTATTCGAAACAATGATTTAACTCATGTGAAATTGCATGATGAACTGTTTATGTTGGATTTGAAGGCAAATAAGTACTATTCATTGAATTCAACAGCATCCTATGTTTGGGATATGTTATACATCCCGATCAATGAAAACGAGTTGAGTTTACACCTCATCAAACGATATCAAGTGGATGAAGATATTGCAACACTTGCCGTGCATGATATTATACTTAAAATGCTCAATCGAAATTTGATTTATGAGTACAAGGATGCATAAATCTCGTGTAAAATCAATTTTGATCACATGTTTGCATTGTTTGATGAGGTTAGCTATACAAGTGTTTTCATTGACTACTGTCTTACAACTATTGTCATGTGTCGGTGAATGCTTGTGTCAAACAGATAGCAGGTTGACTGCACAAGATGTATACAAGCAGTATCTGTTTTTAAGTTCGACATCTTTGATAGGACAGCCTACTTGCTTGGAACATGCGTTGATGCAGATATTTTTATTAAAAAGAAAAAACATTTCAACTCAATTGTGTCTGGGTGTTTCAGCCTCGAATAAAAACCTGCTTGCACATGCTTGGTTGAGTTACAAAGGAGTTGTTTTAGGCAACAATGTTGAGTTGAAGGAATTTATTCAAGTATATCCAATGAAAAAGGAATGGGAATGAATTTCTCGGGGTTTCTTCAGGCGAATATGTTGTATATATTGGAGGGGAAATTGGAAGTTGATAAAGAGGTACAATTGGTTGGTGATATTCAGTTGTATTTTAGAGATGAATTGACAGATCAGTTGGGCATCAGGCATTCAGAGATGGCATCATATACAGATCATCAATTGATATTGAGGGCGTATAGAAAATGGGGACTTACACTATTTGATAAATTGTATGGATCTTGGTCGTTTGTGTTATTTGATCATGACAAGAATTTGTGTGTTTTTAGCAGAGATCCAACTGAAAACAACAGCTTATTTTATTTATCACAAAACAATGCTTTGTTTTTTTCCAATTGCAGTATTTTCTTTCGCAATTCATCACTGTTTCATCTTGAAGTTGATGCACATGAGTTGATGCGATTGAGCATGAGGCTGGTTGGTACAAGCAGAGGAAAAACGATGGTCAAAAATTTATTTTTCGTAGACCCGAATGAATATATTGTTTTTCATTCTGCAACTGCATACAGTAAACACAACTACCCATCAAAAAAATTTGAAAAGTTGATCTATAAGAACGAAAGCGATTATTTTCTTGCATTCAGATCACTCATGGCACAAGCGGTGGCATGTCGACTTGTCAATGTAAATAAGCCTGGGATCTTTTTGAGCAGTGGATTAGATTCTACAACTGTTGGTAGTTTTTTGGTTGCATCACTCAAAAAAAATCAGCTCCTTCAGTCCTATACAAGTGTTCCTTTCTTTGTTGATGAGAGGGACAAGATTGAACTGGTATCAGAGCAGCCATTGGTAGAGTATTTTGTAAAAAATCTTTCGAATGTAAAGTCAACTTTTTTGAACTTTTGGGATACATCTCATGCGGATCAATTTAGCAGGATGGATGAACTAGATCTGTTCTTTCCCATTATACATTCTAATTCATTTTGGTTGACTGGAGTGATGGAACAGGCAAAGCTAGATGGAGTTGATACGTTGTTCACAGGTCAAATGGGTAATTATTCCATTTCTTTCAAAGGAGTGGAATCGTCATTGTGGAATTCATTCAAAACTGTTGTTGAATATTTAAAATCAAGGTTTTTTGGAAATGGTATGTTTCGAAGGCGGGAATGGAAATATTCAATCATCCGTGATGAATTGCTGAAGAAGTTCTCAAAAGATTCTCAGTATGAAAATGAGTTCAAATTGGGATATGCAAGATGTTTATCTATTGCGTCGTTTAGGAAGAAAGCTTTTGAGAAAATGCATCATTTTGCTTCTACACAATGGTCTGCATATGCGATGAAGCATGGAGTGAAGGTAGTTGATCCAACCTGTGA
>CAYFLQ010000042.1:0-10087 GCA_964344065.1 uncultured Sphingobacterium sp.
GGTGAGGAACCACTTGAATTGTTAAAGCGGATTTCTAAACGAGTTGTTACCATGCATGCGAGTGATCGTTATTTGATTGAAGGGACTATTGAAGATTTGAGAAAGGAAGAAGGTGGTGCAGCTGGCTATGCCAAGAGATTGAGTCATGGTGAAATTGGAAAAGGATTGAATGACTATGATGCAATTTTTACAGAATTAAAAAGTGTTGGATTCGATGGATGGATCAGTATCGAAGATGGGGTAGATGGAATGGAGCAACTGGAAAGAAGCGTTGCATATGTAAGAAGAAAGATCAATGAACACTGGAAATAAAAAAAGGCTTCAACTTGAAGCCTTTTTTTATGATTAAAATTTCAATGTTTTTGGAAGAAATTTTTCAATCAAATCTGTATAGTAAGTTTTCAGTTTTGACCAATCTGGCGGCTCTGGATTCTTGGAATACAAATCATATGGATTGAACAGTTTCACCCACTTCAACATTTCCCTGTCATGATCATCGAGCAGATGATCATAAGCTCCCTCACGATGCCATGCGTAAAATGAATGAAATCTTAACATGTACAATCCTTCTTCAGGCAAATGATCTTTCATCATTTGATAAATGTATTCATCATGCCCCCAACTCATATGAACATTTCTGAGTCCACAGTTTGGAGTATATACCCCATACTTTGTATTATACGCTGGGTTATTATAGTCTGGATTTTCTTTGAAGAATTCAGCATAAATTATTTTGTCTGAGTATGCACATCCAACAGGAAAGGTATCACCTACCACTGCCCATTGTGGTTCCCCAAATAGACATAGTACTTTTCCCATGTCGTGCATCAATCCCGTTAATACCATCCAATCAGGATGTCCATCCCTTCTGATGGCTTCAGATGTTTGAAGTAGATGTTGAAACTGATCTAAATCTGTATCTGGGTCAGAATCATCAACCAATTGGTTTAAAAATTCAAATGCATCCCATACTGCCATTTCTTTTTTGTCGAAAGAAAGGTATTGTCTTTGTTTCTCCATGACAAAATCATAGGTCTGATAGGTATGGTTAAGTCTGTAGAACTCTCTCACCGTATCTCTCGCAGGTTCTTCATAATTTCTGTACTCCTGAGTATTTTTGGCAGTCGCAATCTTTTCTGGATCGGGATATCTTTCTAACAGATCGTCTTCCCATTCATCTAAACTTCCAAGTGGATTGATTTCTTTGGATGTAAATTCTTTGTTTGACATGGTTGCAGGGTATTTATTAAACTAAGTTAAAAACAAAATTGATTGATTTTTTCACAAAGTGCTCAAAAATGAGGTTTTTTATCCCCGAATAAGCTAAAAATTCTTTATTTTAAAGGAATTAACCCAACGATTGCCATGCGTCTTTACCTAGCAGATTATCTGATCATTTTTGTTTATTTTTTATTTGTGATTGCAGTAGGATTCATCATCAAAAAACGCATCAAGTCGAGCAACGACTTTTTAAACAGCAACCGCAGCATCCCACTTTGGATAACAAGCCTGGCTTTCATTTCTGCCAACCTTGGTGCACAAGAAGTACTTGGAATGGTCGCATCTGGTGCAAAATATGGTATCATGACCGTCCACTTCTACTGGGTAGGGGCCATTTTTGCAATGGTCTTTTTAGGGGTATTTATGATGCCCTTTTATTACGGCAGTAAAGCGAGAAGTGTACCGGAATATCTTTCAATGCGGTTCGATGAAAAAACACGCGCCTTAAATGCAGTCACTTTTGCGGTGATGACTGTTTTTTCATCTGGAATTTCTCTGTATGCACTGGCAAAATTGCTGGAAGTTATTCTTCATTGGAATTTTGATCTCTGTATCTGGCTAGCAGCAGGCATTGTGATGGTCTATACTTTCTTGGGTGGATTAACCAGTGCTGTTTATAATGAAGTATTACAATTCTTTCTGATTGTTCTGGGATTATCACCACTGGTAATCGTTGCATTGCAGGATGCAGGTGGATGGAGCAATATTCAAGCCAACCTCCAACCACAACTAACACATGCATGGAAATATATGGATAAAGCAGAAAACAATCCTTTGGGAGTAAATTTCATGTCACTCATATTTGGACTGGGGTTTGTGATGTCATTTGGATACTGGTGCACTGATTTTCTTGTCGTACAAAGAGCCATGATCGCGAAAAATATGAGCGCAGCGCAAAGAACACCGATTATTGCTGCCATTCCAAAAATGTTCATGCCTTTAATTGTGGTGTTGCCCGGTGTGATCGCCATCGCTTTGATGCAACCTGCTTTGCAATCAAAAGGATATTCAATTCCGTTGGATGAAAATGGTGGAATCAATTATACGATGACGCTTCCTTCGATGATTGCACACTACTATCCAACTGGATTATTGGGAGTTGGTATCACCGCACTCATTGCATCTTTCATGAGTGGGATGGCTGGGAATGTAACTGCATTCAATTCTGTATTTACATATGATATCTATCAATCTTACTTTGTAAAAAATAAATCTGATCACCATTATCTCACGGTTGGAAAGTTGATCACGCTATTTGGAATTTTATTTTCAATTGCAACAGCATATTTGGCAGCCAGCTTTAATAATATCAATGATTTTCTTCAATTGGTATTTAGCTTCGTGAATGGCCCCTTGTTTGCTACTTTCCTGTTGGGAATGTTTTGGAAACGTACCACAGGCCATGGCGCATTCTGGGGATTGGTCATGGGAACCCTGGCAGCTGCAGCGACTCACGGATTAACCATTGCTGAAGGAAAAGGTGGTTGGATTGCTCCAGTATATGAAATCAGTTCAGGAATGGGACAAGCATTTATTGTGGCAGCCTTTTCATGGATTGCAAATTTTATTTCAACCATCATGGTAAGTCTGGTTACAAAACCAAAGCCAGATGAAGAACTCAAGGGACTAGTATATTCTCTTACAGAAAAAGTATATGCTAATGAAACAAGATGGTATATGAAGGCCGGACCGTTGGGATTGATATTGCTGCTGATAACACTGTTGTTAAACATTATTTTCTTTTAAAACTTTATACATGTTTGAAAAATTCAATCAACTCAGCTTCGTAATCGGCGTTTTTTTTATCATCGTTGCTTTGATATTACTGGTTGGATACTTTTTGTCAAGCTCCCTTCATCAACATATCAATTTATATACAGGTGTGGGTATGATCGTTTTTGGTTTGGTGATGATTAACCTGAAAGATTAATACATTAAATCATTCATATGGCACAACAACCATGGCGCACAGGTAAGATCATCAAGATTGAAGATGAGACTGCCACAACCAAAAAGTTTTGGATACAAATTCCAGAAGTTGATCATTTTGATTTTATCTCTGGTCAATTTGTTACACTCGATCTGCCTATTCATGAACAACCTAATAAAAGATGGAGAAGTTATTCCATTGCATCTGCCCCCAACGGAACCAATGTATTTGAATTGATCATTGTGTTGATGGAAGGGGGGTTAGGAACTACCTATTTATTCAATGAAGCTAAAGTTGGTACAGAGTTTCCAGTCAGAGGCCCACAAGGACATTTTGTGCTTACTGATCCAATCACTACTGATCTTTTCATGGTATGCACAGGAACTGGAATTGCACCTTTTAGATCTATGGTTCAACACATACACCATAATAATATTCCTCATAAAGAGATTTATCTCATATACGGAACAAGAACCTGTCCTGATGCATTGTACCTCGAAGAAATGTTTGATTTAAAAACCAAACTTCCTGGCTTTCATTATTTTCCAACTTTTTCTAGAGAAAAAGAGGTGCCTGATGGTCATTGCATCGGATATGTTCATGGGGTCTATGAACAATTGATGCAGGATAAAAAGGAAATGCCACACTTCTATCTCTGTGGTTGGAAAGATATGATCAATGATGCACGGCAAAGAATTCAATCACTTGGTGTTGATAAGAAATCTATTCATTTTGAATTGTATGGTTAAAAAAATAAACATGAAAAAAATCTATTTAGTGCTTTTGCTCATGGCTGGACTTGTTGTTAACGCACAACAAAAAATCAATGAAAATTGGGCTGATTGGGCAAACTTCAAAAAGTATGCAGATCAAAATAAATCTGTTCCTCAAAAAGTCAAAGGAGAAAGAAGGGTAGTCTTCTTGGGAAATTCCATTTTTGAAGGTTGGCTGAGAAGCCGACCAGAATTCTTTGCTGGTAAACCTTATTATGACAGAGGCATCAGTGGACAAACAACGCCTCAAATGCTATTAAGATTTTATGATGATGTGCTTGCACTAAATCCAGATGTACTTGTCTTGAAATGTGGCATCAATGATATTGCGCAAAATACAGGCCCTTATGATCCAGTAAAAACCATGAACAATATCAAAGCCATTGCACAATTGGCAAGAGCGAATAAAATAAAAGTTGTTTTATGCTCAGTACTCCCTGCCAATGATTTTAAATGGAGACCAGGGCTAGAGCCTGCTGATAAGGTGATCGCATTGAATGCTGAAATCAAGAAATTCGCAAATGAGCAAGACTATTTTTACCTTGATCTTTACTCATCTGTGGTAGATGAAAACAAAGGAATGAGAAAAGAATATGCGAGTGATGGAGTTCATCCAACGGTTGAAGGATATAAAGTCATAGAGCCTTTGGTAGAAGATGCAATTCGTAAAGTAAAAAAATAATTACATGAAGATTTATGGTGTAGCACTGCTTGCTGCATGCTATTTCGCAGGGTTAGTGATAGGTGAAATACTCGGTAGTTTATTTGGGGTGAAAGGAAATTTAGGTGGAGTGGGTTTTGCCATGCTGTTCTTTATACTGCTGACTGACTGGTTGAATAAAAAGAATTTGATGAAGGAAGATTATTCTTCGGGAATATCTTTCTGGACATCATTATACATTCCCATAGTGATTGCAATGGCTTCTATCCAGAATGTAAATGCTGCAATCAATAGCGGAGCGGTAGCAGTTGTTGCAGGTGTTATTGCAACTTCATTTTGCTTTTTTTTGATTCGTTTTTTAATCACTTTTCTCAATGAAGAATTTGAATCATGATACAGGCTATCAATGAAATGTTGATCAAGAATGGATTTGTATTGTCATTCTTAGTGGTTGGAGTGATTATGTTGATCACGGATTTTATCTCCAATAAAATTTTAAAGAATAAAATTCCCGGGGTTGCATTGGCAATCGCTCTCGGATTGGTATTGGCTTCATTTGGAGGAAAAACAGGAATTGCAGACATACCATTGTTTTCAGGAATGGCATTGCTTGGGGGCAGCATGTTGCGAGATTTTGCCATTGTAGCAACAGCCTATGGCGCAAGCATGCAAGAAATTATAAAAGCCGGATGGGTGGGAGTGATCTCTCTGTTTGTAGGCGTATTCTTTAATTTCATTGTTGGTTCAATCGTTGCATATGCTTTCGGTTACCGAGACGCCGGAGATATAGCTACCCTTGCATCTGGTACTTGCACTTTTATTGTGGGACCTATTACAGGCAATGCAGTTGGAGCAAGTTCCGAAATCATAACATTGAGCATAGCAGCAGGTGTAATAAAAGTTTTAATTGTTGCAGTGGTCACACCTTTGATCAAAAACGTTGTGGGCATAAAAACAAAAACCTCAGCAATGGTATTTGGAGGTGTAATGGGAACTGTGAGCGGTGTATCTGCTGCACTTGCTTCTATCAATACCAAACTGGTTCCATATGGTGCATTGACAGCTACTTTTTATACAGGAATAGCCGCAATATTATGTCCATCAGTATTTTATCCGATGCTGCAATGGCTAATGAACCAATAAAGTTATTTACGATTTCTGTTCCAAGGACGATTCATCATCTTGGCGATGGAGGTGTCGAATTTGATCTGTTGTGAAGAATCAAGTAACCTCCTGAGGGTTATAAAATGATGGAACGTTTTCTGGTCTGCAAGTTTATTTTTGTCATTGATCAAGATGATCAATGTATTTGCTGAACTATCTTGTCCTAATGTTCCCATATTGCGATAAAGACTGTCTTTTAATTCTCTTATCTCTCCCCAAATGGGCTTCATCTCCTTGAAATAATCTTCCTTCTTTGATTTGAATGTATCAATTTGAGTAGCGTTCAAACCAAGTTCCTTGTAAAACATCATCGCAAAATCCTCTTTGCTGTTTTTCTTAACATCTTTTTTGTCGTTTGAAAACAAGAAAAATGCAAGGACAATATTGCTGATGAGCAATATGAGGACTAAAAAAACCATCCATTTATATTTGGTCTGACTCATTAAGGTATTTCGTTAGGTTCGTATGGATTGATATGATGTTGAACATATTCAGCTGCAAGAGGTTGACTGTTGTCGACCACTTGATTGCTGTTTTCCAGTCTGTCGATGATAAAATAAGTATTCAACCCTATGAAAAAACATCCAATTGCCAGGGCCAATGCTGGACGGGTAATCAATCTGTAGATGATCTGATCAGCCGTTTTTTCCTCTTTTCTCATTCTGCCCATGATACGGGTAAACAAAAATGGTTGAGGCTCAGCTCTTTGAATGCCTTCTAAGCTATTCAGGATTTCCTCTATGTGGTATCTCTTTTCCATTGTGTGTCCTAATAATAGACGCCTTTTTAGCTATCTTATTGCGCTAAGACGTTAAGTTATTGAAGTTTTTTAATATTTCTTTCAGATTTGTCTTCGCCCTGTGCAACAACGATTCAACTGCCGAAAGGCTGGTTTTCATAATTTCAGCCACCTCCTGATAACTCAATCCTTCAACTTTGTTTAAAATAAATGCAACCTTTTGATTTTCAGGAAGTTGTTCAATGGCCTTGAATAAAATGGCTGCCTTTTCTTTATTATCCATTGCAACCCCAGGATGTTGGAAATCAGGCAAATCCAGCGTAGGCTCATTGTCATCACCTAAAATTGGACTCAAAAATCCGAATCTTTTTTTACGTTTTTTTCTTCTGATGAATTCAAGCGCAGTCGTAACGCCTACTCTATATATCCAAGTTGAAAGTGCGGATTCCCCTTTAAATTGATGAATGGATTCAAAAATTTTAATAAAAACGTCTTGTGTGACATCTTCCGCATCTTCCACATTTTGCAATAAGCCAAGCACGGTATTGTAAACGAGTGACTGCTTGGTCTCCACCAATTGTTTGAAGGCAAGATTATCTCCCTCCCTTAAACCTATAATCAGTTCCTGTTCTGTCAAATCAAAAATTCTAAACTAAAGATAATGACAATTGCAACGCAGCGCTGTTAGATCAAAGGCTAATTGTATGAATGGTTGTTTTCTAATATGAATAAAATGAATCGACATTTTTCATTATGTTTGAAAAAACAAGAAACATGGCAATTTCATTTAGTTGGGAAGGTGTATTCCCTGCTCTCCTCACTCCGTTTACTGCTGAAGATCAACTTGATTTGAAGATGTATGAAAAAAATCTGCAAGCACAAATCGATGCGGGGGTGGCAGGAATTATTATCGGTGGTTCATTGGGTGAAGCAAGTACACTGACATTGGATGAAAAGAAAATGCTGGTTGATTTTTCCTTGAAAAAACTCAATGGAAAACTACCTGTGATTTTAAATATAGCAGAAGGTTCTACCAAAGATGCTGTGGCTCAAGCAAGAATGGCTGAATCTTGGGGAGCGGATGGAATCATGCTGTTGCCTCCCATGCGATACAAGGCAGACGATAGAGAAACGGTTGTTTTTTTTAAGACTGTTGCCAATAGCACCAGTTTGCCTATCATGATTTATAATAATCCAGTTGATTATAAAATCAATGTCACTCTCGATATGTTCCAAGAACTATCTGAATGTAAAAATATCAATGCCATAAAAGAATCGACACGCGAGGTTATGAATGTAACCAAGTTGAAAAATAGATTCGGAAATCGATTTGCCATCTTATGCGGAGTTGATCCGCTTACAGTGGAAGAATTGGCTTTGGGTGCTGATGGGCTGGTGGCTGGTTTGGTGGATGCGTTTCCAAAAGAAACTGTTGTGTTGTACAATCTTGTAAAAGCTGGAAAAATGGACGAAGCCATCAGCATTTATAGATGGTTCATGCCCTTGTTGGAATTAGACATTCATCCAAAATTGGTACAATACATTAAATTGGCTGCTACAGAAATGGGAATCGGATCAGAATATGTTAGAGCCCCACGTTTGCCTTTGATTGGCGAAGAGCGTGCAGCAGTTTTAAAAATTATCAAAGACGGTATTGCAACCAAGCCTTCATTATAAATAGATACATTGAAATGAATACAATCGACGCAACGATTCAAGAAGTTGATCAGGCTCTCATAGATTCAACCAATGCTTTTAAAAAATTTGCACAAACCAACTTAACTACACGTGCAACACTCATGAGAGCTATTGCTCTCCAATTAGAATCGTTGGGCGACGAAATCATTCAAACTGCCATGCAAGAAACCAATCTTACTGAGGTAAGATTAAAAGGCGAGCGGGCAAGAACAATTTTTCAATTAAATAGTTATGCAGATGCTTGTGAACGAGGCGAATGGTTGGAAATAAGCATCAATACTGCAGATCCTCAAAGAGTTCCACCCAAACCAGACATCAGAAAAACCAAATTCCCCCTTGGTCCTGTGGTTGTTTTTGGTTCAAGTAATTTTCCGTTTGCCTATTCCACTGCTGGTGGCGATACTGCATCAGCATTGGCAGCCGGTTGTACGGTGATTGTAAAAGCGCATCCTGCTCATCCAAAGACTTCAACGTTGGCAGCACTTGCAATTAAAAAAGCATTGAAGCAATTAGAAATGGATGAAAATATATTCATACATCTTTATGGTGCATCTAATCAAGTTGGTGAAGCACTCGTCAAGCATCCAAAGACAAAAGCAGTAGGATTTACAGGTTCATTTCAAGGAGGCATGGCCTTGTTCAACTGGTCAAATCAACGACCAGAGCCTATTCCAGTATTTGCTGAAATGGGTAGCGTGAATCCAGTCTTTCTGTTTCCAGAAAAATTGCAAGAAGGCTTCGAATCTTTTGCTCAACAATATGCTGATTCAATAACATTAGGAGTTGGACAATTTTGTACCAATCCTGGAATCATTGTGGCAATAGATAGTAAGCCGTTGCAAGACTTTATTCAATTGTTGGGTGAAAAAATTTCTGCGATCGCTGCTGGCAAAATGTTACATCCTGGAATTGCAAAAGCATACAAAGAAAAATCTCAACTTGTGCTGAATCAACCAAATGTATCATTGGTGAGCACTGCTGTTGATCAGCAAGATGAAATCTCTGGTCAGCCTAAAGTTGCTAAAGTAGCTGCTGAAATATTTTTATCCAACCCTTCGTTGGCTGAAGAAGTTTTCGGTCCATTTTCTTTGGTGATTACTTGCAAAGACATTTATCAAATGACCGCAGTTGCAGATGCATTACACGGCCAACTTACTTCTACATTGATTGCGACAGACAATGAACTTTCACAGAATAAAAATTTGATCGAATTGATTGCATCTAAATGTGGAAGGATGATCTTGAATGGCGTTCCAACTGGCGTGGAAGTTTGTTTGTCTATGCAACATGGCGGCCCTTTTCCTGCAACCACCGACTCAAGATTCACTTCAGTTGGAGGGGATGCAATAAAAAGATTCGCAAGGCCCATATCATATCAGAATTTCAATGACTCCTTGCTGCCCATTGAACTGAAAAACAGCAACCCACTTCATATTTGGAGAACTGTTAATGATCAACTTACGAAAGATCCCATCTAAACAACTGCCGATCTTTCATTCATTTTTGAAAAATAAAATGATGATACAATTCCTGCAATCTGCAATGTGATAATGGTCGCAGATGCATAACTGAAATATTTTTCAGCACCAAACCATCCACGTTGATCGATGATCAGCCAAATGGTGTATGCCGCTTTGATCAATTCCCAGCGTATTGCATTGCTGCTTCCATCCATCAGCTCTGTCAAAGCATACACATTTAAAAAGATGAATAGTCCGTAGTAAAAAATACCAGGACTCCCAATGGTGGCTATGTTCCCAAATAAATAAAATAAATAGGGTAGCATCAACAACAATTGAAAAACCGACCAAATTTCCAGGGCCTTGCTATGAGAAGGATTG
>CAYFLQ010000043.1:0-10078 GCA_964344065.1 uncultured Sphingobacterium sp.
TATGCACAAGGATTGTTTGGTTATACATCCTTTGATGCAGTCACCTTTTTTGAAACGGTTGCATTTAGAGACAAAGCATATCAAGGCGCAGATATGATGAAGGATGCTTTCATCCCATTGATGCGTTATCGCTTATATCAATATGTGATCGCAATCGATCATTTTCGAGATGAAATGTTGTTGTTGGAAAATCATGTTGAAGGTATAGAGGGGAACAAGCAACAAATTGAAGATATCATCTACAGCCATGATCTACCACAATTTCCATTTTCATTACATGGGAAAGAAGATTCAAATATGTCGGATCAAGCGTATACCGACATGGTTAAAAAAGGGATTGGCCATTGTAACAGAGGGGATGTTTTTCAAATTGTACTTAGCAGAAGATTTCAACAGTCATTCAAGGGCGATGAATTCAATGTCTACAGAGCACTTAGGATGATCAATCCATCACCTTATCTATTTTATTTTGACTATGGAGAGTATCGATTGATGGGGTCTTCACCAGAAAGTCAGCTCATCGTAGCAAACAACAAGGCAGTTGTACATCCAATTGCGGGAACCTTTAAACGTACTGGTGATGATGCATTGGATCGCAAAGAAGCAGAACGTCTATTATTAGATCCCAAGGAAAATGCAGAACATGTAATGCTCGTAGATCTTGCTAGAAATGACCTCAGCAGGGTATGTGATCATGTGCAAGTTTCTCAATATAGACAAGTTAAATTTTACTCTCATGTCATTCATTTGGTGAGTGAAGTAATAGCCAGCGTGAAAAAAGGTTCAAATCCTTTTTCATTGATGGCAAATACATTTCCTGCTGGAACATTGAGCGGCGCTCCAAAATATCGAGCGATGGAATTGATTGATGCCTATGAACCAACCAAACGTTCGTTCTATGGTGGTGCTATTGGATTTGTAGGTTTCGGTGGATCATTTAATCATGCCATCTTGATCAGAAGTTTTTTAAGTAAAAACAATACGCTTTATTATCAGGCAGGTGCTGGTGTCGTTGCTTCCAGTGTACCAGAAAATGAATTACAAGAAGTAAATAATAAACTTGGTGCACTGAAAAAAGCCATACATCAAGCAACAACCATCAATAAAAAGTAAAATCATACACGTGGGTCAAAAGAAATTGCTTGTATTGGATAATTATGATTCTTTCACATATAATCTTGTTCACCTTACAAGAGAAATTATAGGGAATGAAGTAGATGTGTATCGAAATGATGAAATTTCCCTGGAACAGGTTGCGATGTATGAAAAAATTCTTCTTTCACCTGGACCCGGAATTCCAGAAGAAGCGGGCATCTTACTAGATCTTATCAAACAATACGCTCCAACGCATTCTATATTTGGCGTATGTCTTGGTGAGCAAGCCATTGGTGAAGCATTTGGGGCTACTTTAATCAACTTGCCTAAAGTATTTCACGGCATCGCAACCAATATTTCAATTGTCTCTGATATCACTTCTTCTCATTATCAAAATGATTGGTTTAATGGAATGGACACTACATTGGAAGTAGGTAGGTACCATAGTTGGGTAGTCAGTGATGTTAATTTACCTGATGTCTTGGAAATTACTTCAACAGATGATCATGGAATGATCATGTCGTTGCGCCATAAAAAATATGATGTACAAGGTGTACAGTTTCACCCCGAAAGTGTATTGACGCCAAATGGGAAAAAAATGATTGAAAATTGGTTGACTGCTAAAAAATAAGAATGAAGAAAATATTAAATTATTTATTTGAGCACCGAACCCTCTCGCGTGATGATGCGAGGGAGATTTTGATTTCAATTGGGAAAGGGCTATACAATGAACATGAGCTAAGCGCATTCATGACCGTATACTTAATGCGTACCATCACCATAGACGAATTGATGGGTTTTAGGGATGCATTGTTAGAGCTATCTGTTCAAATTGACTTTGAAGGAAAAAAAGTGATTGATGTAGTCGGTACTGGGGGAGATGGCAAGAATACGTTTAATATCTCAACCCTTTCCTGTTTCATCATAGCTGGTGCAGGACATCCTGTTGCAAAACATGGAAATTATGGTGCAAGCAGTGTGAGTGGAGCTTCTAATCTCATGGAAAGTGTAGGATATGTCTTTAAAAATGATCAAGACAAACTTCGAAAAGAATTGGAAGTTTCAAACATGTGCTTTTTACATGCACCCTTCTTCCATCCTGCATTAAAAACAGTTGGACCTATCAGAAAAAACTTAAGAGTAAGAACATTTTTCAATTTATTGGGACCTGTTGTAAATCCCTCCAAACCTGCTTACCAATTAATTGGAGTCTATAATTTGGAGATTGCTAGATTATATACCTATCTACTGCAAAATGATGCAACAACATTTGCAATTGTCCACTCACTGGATGGATATGACGAAATTTCTTTGACTTCAGATGTCAAAGTGATCACTTCTGATGGTGAAAAATTATACAGTCCTCTTTCATTAAGTGGATTGGTTGCAACGCCCACCGATATTTCAGGTGGCGAAAGAGTAGAGGATGCAGTAACGATTTTCAAAACTATTTTGGAGGGCAGGGGTACAGCAGCTCAAAATGCTGTTGTTTGCTCCAATGCGGCAATGGGATTGATGTTAACGGGTGATTACCTTGATTATGCTACAGCATATCAAACAGCAATGGACAGTCTCCTCTCCGGCAAAGCCCTGTCATCTTTAACAAAATTAATCGAACTGCAATAGGTATGAATATTCTTGAAACCATCGTTGCAAAAAAACGACTTGAAGTGGAATGTGCTAAGTCGCTCAATCCAATTGGACAATTGGAAAAATCCGCCTACTTCGGTCGAACTTGTATTTCTATAAGTCAATCATTGCTATACCCCAATGCTTCAGGAATCATTGCGGAGCACAAGCGAAAATCACCCTCTAAAGGCGTTATCAATGATAGCTTAACCGTATCAGAAGTTGTGGAAGGGTATCAACAAGCTGGAGCTTCTGCCATTTCTGTATTAACGGATAAAACATTTTTTGGCGGATCTAATCAAGATCTTTTAGCAGTCCGCAATGCTATACATATACCAATCTTGCGAAAAGAGTTTATTATAGATGAGTATCAGATTTATGAAGCAAAAGCTATCGGTGCTGATGTTATTTTATTGATTGCTGCATGTTTACGTCCGGAGCAAGTACAATCATTTGCAAAACTTTCCAATCAATTGGGGATGGAAGTTTTGCTGGAATTGCATGACGAAGAAGAGTTTTCTCATATCTGTGATGAAGTGCAATTGATCGGGATAAATAATCGAAGCTTAAAAACTTTTTCAGTGGATATTGAAAAAAGCCTTGAAATGGCAGCAAAAATACCAGATGAAAAAATAAAGGTTGCTGAAAGTGGCATCGATGATCCATCTCAAGTAGAGCTCTTCAAACAGCATGGGTATAAGGGATTTTTGATTGGTGAAAATTTTATGAAAACAGCACAGCCCGGTCAAGCGCTGAAAGAATTCTTAAATCAGTTGAAATGAGCATTCGTGTAAAAGTATGTGGAATGACGAAATTCGATCAGGTTCAACAACTCGCTGATCTTGGAATTGATTATTTGGGATTTATCTTTTATGATCAGTCACCACGATTTGCTGCAAACTCATTTAATGATCATGAAATTGAGCTGATTTCAAGCTTACCACTTTCGCGTGTAGGAGTATTTGTAAATGAACCCATAGAACACCTTGCCAATACTGTGTATAAATGGAAGCTTGATTATGTGCAATTACACGGGGATGAATCACCAGTGTATTGTCATGCAGTATCAAGCATTTGTAAAGTAATCAAGGCTTTTAGAATTGATCCTGCTGAAGATGTTGCTGCTCTTTCGAAAGCATATAAAGATGTTTCTTACTTTCTTTTTGACACAAAAAGTCAGCTTTATGGAGGATCGGGAATGAAATTCAATTGGGAGCAATTGTTGGTACCTTTGCATGCTGAATATTTTTTGAGTGGCGGTATTTCTAAAGATGATGTGAATAGTCTGGTGGAATTCAATAAAAAAGCTAACAGTATGTATGCAATTGATATCAATAGCAAATTCGAAGTGTCGCCTGGTGAAAAAGACATTGATTTAATAACCAATTTTGTTCAGCAATTAAAAAATGTAGAGAATGAATAAATCGTATACAACTCCTGATCTTCACGGATATTATGGTGAATTTGGAGGGGCATTTATTCCAGAAATGCTTTATCAAAATATTGAGCAGTTACAGCAACAGTATCTGAAAATATACAATGATCCCTCCTTTCAACAGGAGTATCATGCGTTGTTAAAAGACTATGTTGGTAGACCTACACCATTGTTTTATGCCGAACGATTAAGTAATCAATTCAATACACATATTTATTTAAAGCGTGAAGATCTTTGTCATACTGGAGCACATAAAATCAATAATACAATTGGACAAATTTTATTGGCATTGAGATTGGGTAAAAAAAGAATCATCGCCGAAACAGGAGCTGGTCAACATGGAGTAGCCACTGCAACCGTTTGTGCATTGAAGGGATTAGAATGTATCGTGTACATGGGAGAAAAAGATATTGAACGCCAAGCACCCAATGTTGCCAGAATGAAAATGCTTGGAGCCAAAGTGATTCCAGCAACCAGTGGAAGTAAAACGTTGAAAGATGCTACCAATGAAGCAATAAGGGATTGGATCAATAATCCTGTCGACACTCATTATATTATTGGTTCAGTGGTAGGGCCTCATCCTTATCCAGATATGGTGTCTAAGTTTCAATCCATTATCAGTCAGGAAATGAAAGAACAGTTGCAATTGGCAACCGGCAATCCTTTGCCTACCCGCGTTATAGCATGTGTAGGAGGGGGAAGCAATGCAGCTGGCGCCTTCTATCATTTCTTAGATGAGCCCTCGGTAGAAATTATAGCAGTTGAAGCAGCAGGGCATGGAATACACAGTGGACAAAGCGCTGCAACCACTCAATTGGGAGTTCCTGGAATACTGCATGGTAGTAAAAGCATTGTTATGCAAACAACTGATGGCCAAGTGGTAGAGCCTCATAGCATATCTGCAGGATTAGATTATCCTGGAATTGGTCCTCTTCACGCTCACTTGTTTGCAACCAAGAGAGGAAGATTTCTTTCTGCAACAGATGAAGAGGCCATGAAAGCTGCATTTGATATTGCCAAATTAGAAGGGATTATCTCAGCATTAGAGACTGCTCATGCTTTTGCAGTCTTAGATGAGTTGAATATGAAACCAGAAGATATTAATGTAATATGTTTAAGTGGAAGAGGCGATAAAGACTTGGCTACGTATATGAATGCAATGGATGAACAGTAAAGAATTGAACATGGGAAGATTACAAACAATATTTGAACGCAAATCTACTGGTGTCCTCAATGTGTATTTCACCGCAGGATACCCAGCGCTACATGCTACCGTTACGTTGATGAAGACTTTACAAGATGAAGGTGTGGATATTATTGAATTAGGTATGCCATACAGTGATCCACTCGCAGATGGACCGGTTATTCAGGAAAGCAGTTCCGTTGCGCTTAGCAATGGGATGTCTATTTCAGCTCTTTTTAATCAACTTGAAAATTTTAGAAAAGAAATCCATGTGCCTGTAGTGTTGATGGGTTATATGAATCCTGTATTACAATATGGTTTCGAAAAGTTTTGTCAGGATGCAGCAAGGGTCGGGGTAGATGGTTTGATTTTACCTGATTTGCCTCCTTTTGAATTTGAGTCGACCTATGGAGATGTCATAAAAAAATATGGGTTGGATTTTATTTTTCTGGTTACTCCTGAAACACCAGTAGAACGAATCAAATTGTTGGATCAATTGAGCAGTGGTTTTTTGTATGCTGTATCTTCTTCTTCAACAACCGGTAAAGAAAAAAATATGAATGATGTAGTGGAGTATGTTGACAGATTGAAATCACATCAATTGAACAATCCAATCATGGTTGGTTTTGGAATAAAAGACAAATCAACTTTCAACATGCTCGAAGGACATGCAAATGGTGGAATTATTGGTTCTGCTTTTATTAAAGCACTTGATAGCTCAAGTGATTATATTTCATCAACAAAAACGTTCATCCGGTCGATATTAAAATAATCATGAAAATCGCTATCATCAAATACAATGCAGGTAATGTAAAATCGGTTGAGATTGCACTTGAGCGCTTGGGTATTTCATCGATCTTAACAGATGATCCTGCAGAAATTCTTTCTGCAGATAAAATTATATTTCCTGGAGTAGGTGAGGCAAGCAGTGCAATGAACTATTTAAAAGCAAGAGGATTGGATCGTGTGATATTAGAAGTTACCCAACCATTTTTGGGTATTTGTTTGGGAATGCAACTGATGTGCACCTTTTCAGAAGAAAATAATACAGTGTGTTTGGGTGTATTTCAGGAGAAGGTATTGAAATTTGATTCTGCAACAATCAATCTAAAAACACCTCAAATTGGTTGGAACAATATTTACAATTTATCATCACCATTATTTAACGATGTGACCGAAAACAGTTATTGTTATTTTGTGCATGGATATTTCGCGAGTATGGGAGCTCAAACCATTGCCACTGCAGAATATGGACTCGAGTATAGTGCTGCGTTAAAACATAACAATTATTACGGTGTTCAATTCCATCCTGAAAAAAGTGCAGATGTTGGGAGTAAAATCATTCAAAATTTTATAGCTATATAATATGCAGATTATACCTGCCATAGATATCATTGATGGGAAATGTGTTCGACTCACTGAAGGTGATTATTCTCAAATGACACAGTACAATTCTACTCCACTTGAAATGGCAATGATTTACCAGGATCATGGTATAGAGCGCTTGCATGTGGTTGATTTGGATGGGGCAAAGGCAGGGAAAATTATAAATTGGAAGTCCATCGAAGAAATTGCTTCTCACACAAAGATGACTATTGATTTTGGTGGCGGAGTCAAAACCATAGAAGATGTGCAAAGAATTCGTGCACTTGGTGTGCAATTTGTTACAGTTGGAAGTATGGCTGTAAAAAGAGCAGACATGTTTCAGGACTGGCTCGTTGCATTTGGGGCTGATCGTTTTATGTTAGGAGCAGATGTTAAAGATGGTAAAATTATGATCAGTGGGTGGCAAGAACAGTCATCAATGGATGTATTGCCTTTTATCAAGGGATATGTTCAAAAAGGCATCCAACATATATTTTGTACAGATATATCAAAAGATGGAAAATTGCAAGGGCCGGCTATTGATTTGTACAAGACTTTAAAAGAACATTTTCCAACAGTACATATCATTGCAAGTGGAGGTGTTTCTTCTATAGATGATCTCTATCTATTGGACGAAATTCAATGTGATGGTGTAATTATTGGGAAGGCGATCTATGAAAATAGAATTACTTTATCAGATCTCACCAAGTTCATGCTCGAAAAAAAATAATATGCTCACCAAACGCATTATACCTTGTTTAGATATTAAAGATGGCAGAACAGTCAAGGGTACTCATTTCGTTGATTTGAGAGATGCCGGAGATCCGGTTGAATTGGCTGCTATGTATGCCGAACAGGGTGCCGATGAATTGGTCTTTTTAGATATAACAGCAACCAATGAAAAAAGAAAGACCTTGGCTGATCTGGTGAGCCGCATAGCACATCAAATCAATATCCCTTTTACAGTAGGGGGCGGAATCAGCTCTGTTGAAGATGTAAAAGTATTGTTGGATGCTGGAGCAGATAAAATTTCAGTAAATACAGCAGCATTTAGAAGACCAGATTTGATCAATGAATTGGCTGCTTCTTTTGGTAGTCAATGTGTTGTGCTTGCCATTGATGTGAAAAAACATGAAAATGGAGAATGGTATGTTTATTTAAATGGAGGCAGCGTAGCAACAGAAACCAAATGTATGGATTGGGCAGTAGAGGGTGTCAGAAGAGGTGCAGGTGAAATCTTGTTAACTTCTATGGATCATGATGGATCTAAAAATGGCTTCGCAATTGATATAACCAGTCAAATTTCATCTTTGGTAAATGTTCCTGTCATCGCTTCCGGTGGAGGTGGGAAACCGGAACATTTCTTTGAAATTTTATCACATCATGCCGATGCTGCATTGGCAGCAAGCATCTTTCATTTTAAAGAAATTTCCATTACTGATCTTAAAGACTTCTTAAGAAAAAAGCAAATTCCGGTTAGATAAAAACCATTCAGTAATTTTACATCCATGTCGACTCATATTGACTTTTCAAAATTTTCAGATGGACTGGTTCCTGCAATCATACAGGATGTCAACACGGATAAAGTCTTGATGCTTGGATACATGAATAAAGATGCATTTGATCAAACCATTTCTACGAATAAAATTACTTTTTTTAGTAGGTCAAAGCAACGGATTTGGGTGAAAGGAGAGGAGAGTGGAAATTTTTTGCATCTCAAATCATTCGCAGTTGATTGTGATCAGGATGCTTTGCTTTTCAAAGCAACTCCTGCTGGTCCTACCTGTCATACTGGAGCTGATACATGTTGGGGTGAGGAAAATCATTCCAATGATTTTCTTGATCATATAGAGTCGGTAATCGATATAAGAAAAAATGCTGCAGATCAATCTTCATATGTTCATTCACTTTTCCAAAAAGGGGTCAATAAAATTGCACAAAAAGTTGGAGAAGAGGCGGTTGAACTTGTTATTGAGGCAAAAGACAATAATGAAGAATTGTTCTTGAATGAAGCTGCTGATTTATTGTTCCATTATCTTATCTTGTTACATGCAAAAGGATTTGCTTTGAGCGATGTAAAGCAAATCCTGCAACAAAGACATAAAAAATGAAGAAAATAGTTGTTGTTTTTTTACTGCTTCCTATTTTGGTAATCGCTCAATCTGGAAATTTTACCATCAAAGGAATGTTGAAAGGCATGCCTGACAAAACTGAGTTGATGCTTCAGAATGAGGAATTGAGTCCTGAACCGCTCGGAACGGCTATTTCAGCTGGTGAATCATTTGAGTTGAAAGGGATCATTAAAGAACCTGGTTTGTATAAGCTAACAGCAAAAGGCAATGCACAAAGTCTTTTTTTATTCATGGATGCATCAAACATTACACTTGATGGTGATTTCAAAACAATTCAAACTTCAAGAATATCAGGATCGCAGACCACTTTTGATTTTTTTCAATTTAATAGCACCTTTTCTCCAATGATTCAACAATTGAGCTCCATTGCACAGCAATTGAATCAGGGATCTAAAGATGAGTCTGTTCGTAAGAATTATGACCAATTGGTGTTGAATGCAAATAAGTATGCCGACGAATTCATTCAATCGCATAACAATTCTCCTGTAGCTCCTTTTGTTGTGTTGGTGATGATGCAACTGAGTGAAGATCCAATGGTCATGGAAAATCGACTCAATGCTATTTCAGCCCAGGCAAAAGAAAATTATTATGGTCGAATGGCAGCAAAGTTGGCTGCAGATGCAAAGTTCGGTGCTGTTGGTACGATGGCGCCTGATTTTACTCAGAAAGATGTCAATGGAAAAGATGTTAAGCTGTCCTCCTTAAGAGGTCAGTATGTATTGCTTGATTTTTGGGCAAGTTGGTGTGGTCCATGCCGACAAGAAAATCCCAATGTAGTAGCTGCATTCAATACATACAAGGATAAGAAATTCACTGTGCTTGGCGTATCATTGGATAGAGCAAAAGACCCCTGGTTAAAAGCTATCCAAGATGATAAATTAAACTGGACACAAGTCAGTGATCTTAAATTCTGGAACAATGAGGTTGCAGTACAATATAAAATACAAAGCATACCTCAGAATTATTTGATTGATCCAACTGGAAAAATCATTGGCAAAAATCTGCGAGGTGAGCAACTGCGCATGAAATTGGCTTCCATATTTTCTGCTAATTAGAGATAGACATCTTCAATCAGGAAAAAGGTTGCTTTATCAGCTTCGTCCAATGTAATGGCCAATATATCAAACTGGATCCATTTGAATCCTCTGTTGTATCTGATGTAGGCAGTTCCCGCAGAAATAAAATGCCACAATTTATTCTTGTCTACCAATTCTTCTGGATATCCAAAATGATTGGTTC
>CAYFLQ010000044.1:0-2435 GCA_964344065.1 uncultured Sphingobacterium sp.
AATATATTTTCTGTGGAATCATAGGTTAGCAGAATTGCTTTATAACATCGTTGAAGGACAAACGTAATCAGTTATTTTAAACTTCTGCGATTCCTTCATTGATTTGAACCCTCCTTTCACATCAATCAAATGTTCAAAACCTCTTGCTTTTAATATGGAAATGAAAATCATGGACCTGTATCCCCCAGCACAATGAACATAATATGTTTTGTCTTTATCGATTTGTGCCATGCTATCATTAATAAAATCAAGTGGAGCATTCTCTGATCCTACAATATGTTCACTCATGTACTCCGATTTTTTTCTTACGTCTAATATATTGGCGCTTGTATCCTTTTCTGCCACTTTAGCAAATTCTTCAACTGAAATAGATTGAATCGTATCAATAGGCATTCCAGCATATTTCCATGCATTGAAGCCTCCTTGTAAATATCCAATGGTAAAATCATATCCAACTCTTGCCAACCGAGTAATTACTTCTTCCTCTTTGCCTTCATCTGTAACCAGTAAAATTTCCTGTCTAATATCAGGTATCAATGTGCCCACCCATGGTGCAAAGCTCCCATCAATACCTATATTGATAGAATTGGGAATAAATCCTTTTGCAAATTCTTGTGCGTTTCTTGTATCAAGAATCAATGCATTGGTTTCATTTGCAGCAGTTTCAAAAGCAGCCGGACTCATACCATGTTGACCTCTTTTGATTACTTCATCAATACTGTCATAGCCTTGTATATTCATCAACACATTCAATGGAAAATATCCGGGAGGTGCAACAAGCCCTTCCAATACCGCCTTCTTAAATGCCTCCTTACTCAAGTTTGTTTGCAATGCGTAGTTTGTCTTTTTCTGGTTACCCAGTGTATCTGTTGTCTCCTTGCTCATATTTTTCCCACAGGCAGAGCCAGCACCATGAGCTGGATAAACAATAATATCATCAGACAAAGGCATAATCTTGTTTCTCAAAGAATCATATAAATGTTCAGCCAATTTCTCTTGGGTTAACTCAGCTTTTACTTTTTGTGCAAGATCCGGTCTTCCAACATCACCTATAAATAATGTATCACCACTGAACAATGCTTTTTCATTCCCTTGCTCATCAATCAATAAGTAACAAGTACTTTCCATGGTATGGCCTGGAGTATGCAATACTTTTATGTTGATATTCCCCAATGGCAACAACTCGCCGTCTTTTGCAAGATGTATGGGGAAATTTGGACTGGCATTGGGACCATATACAATAGTTGCGCCCGTTCGTTTTGCTAAATCAAGATGCCCAGAAACAAAATCGGCATGAAAATGTGTTTCTAATACATATTTAATTCTTGCACCATCAGCAGATGCTTTTTGAATATATGGATCAACTTCACGCAAAGGGTCAATAATGGCTGCTTCTCCATTGCTTTCTATATAGTAGGCTCCTTGTGCAAGACAACCAGTGTAAATTTGTTCGATTTTCATATGTACTGATTTAGGGTTGAAAATAATTTCACACCAAATGTTTGAAGTTTTTAGATCAAAAAAAGTGATATTAATCACTTACCTTAATTTTCTTTGGATAATGTCATTTAACTTTTGAATTTTTAGAGTAAGGGTGCGTGACAACGGTCACACTCCATGACATCAACTCCGAACATATTTGCATATAAATCATTCAGATGGAATACTTCGGATATCTGGCCTCACTGTTAATTGGCATATCACTTGGACTGATTGGAGGTGGTGGTTCTATCCTGACTGTACCAGTATTGGTATATTTATTTGGTGTAGATCCAGTCTTAGCAACAGCTTACTCACTTTTTATAGTAGGATTTACAAGTTTAATTGGGTCCATCCCTAAATACAAAAACGGAGAAATAGATCTGAAAACTGCTATCATATTTGGTATTCCCTCGATACTGGCTGTGTATGCCACCAGAGCCTATATTGTACCGGCAATTCCATCCAACATCACCAGTGTTGGAACATTTGTCCTGACCAAATCGTTGTTGATGATGTTACTCTTTGCAATTCTCATGGTATTTGCATCAGTTTCAATGATCAGAACAAAACCTGCGGATGATAAAGATGAAAGTGGAGAAAGAGTATTCAATTACCCAATGATCTTGTTGGAAGGCGCCATAGTGGGAACTCTTACTGGACTGGTTGGTGCAGGCGGAGGGTTTCTCATCATTCCTGCATTGGTGTTGTTGAGCAAACTTCCAATGAAGCAAGCAGTTGGAACATCCCTTTTAATCATTGCTGCTAAATCACTCATTGGATTTACCGGGGACCTTGGAAAACAAACCATAGAATGGACATTATTATTATCTGTAACTGCTCTGGCAGTAGTTGGTATAATAATAGGAAGTGCGTTGAGCAAGAAATTTTCTGCCGATTCACTTAAAAAAGGGTTTGGCTGGTTTATATTAGTAATGGGGATCTATATCATCATC
>CAYFLQ010000044.1:2445-9476 GCA_964344065.1 uncultured Sphingobacterium sp.
GGACTGACAAAGGGGGAACGTAGAAGTACGTTTTTTGAAATAAAAATAATCAAACAATTACCTATGTTCTTTCAACATGTTTATGACAAAACTCTAGCACAAGCGAGTTATTTTATAGGTTGCCAAAAAGCAGGTGTTGCTGCAGTTATTGATCCTAAAAGAGATGTGGATACTTATCTTGAAATTGCCAAGCAGAATAATATGAAAATCACACATATCATGGAAACACATATCCATGCTGATTTTCTTACAGGATCAAGAGAGCTTGCTGCTCTAACTGGCGCATCACTTTATCTTTCTGATGAAGGGGGTGAAGGATGGGAATATGAATTCGATCATGTTGGATTGAAAGACGGAAGTTCTTTCATGATTGGAAATTTGAAAATTGATGTATTGCATACACCTGGACATACACCAGAAAGCATCAGTTTTCTGTTAACAGATACGCCTGCAAGTCCTGAACCTGTTATGTTCTTTACAGGAGATTTTGTTTTTGTCGGGGATATAGGAAGACCTGATCTATTGGAAAAAGCAGCAGGTATCAAAGGAACCATGGATGCAGGCGCGCATCAAATGTATAAATCGATCGGAAGGTTTTCTAATTTACCAGACTATATACAAGTATGGCCTGGGCATGGTGCAGGATCCGCCTGTGGAAAGGCTTTGGGAGCAGTTCCAAGTTCTACAGTAGGATATGAAAAAATACGCAACTGGGCTTTTAGGTTTAATCAAGATGAAAATGGTTTTGTAAAATTTTTGTTGGAAGACCAACCGGAACCTCCAAAATATTTTGCAATGATGAAAAAGTTGAACAAGGTCGACAGACCATTGCTCACTTCAGTGCCAACATTGAAAAAGCTTTCTAATCAAGAAATGTTGGATGCCATGTCGAAAGGAGTCAAGCTAATTGATACCCGCCTGAAAACTGAATATGCAAATGGATTTATACCAGGAAGCTTAAATATCCAAGGAAACAATTCATTTGCAACATGGTGTGGATGGTTTTTGAATTATGATGAGCAATTTATTTTACTGGCAGATGAAAAACAGTTGGATGATCTTACCAGAAAACTGATGAGAATCGGATTGGACAATATCATGGGATATGTTTCATCTACTGAAGCATATGTGAAAGAAGGTGGTAAATTGGATACAGTACCTGTTATCAATATCGATGAATTCAAATCTGTAATAAAAGAGCCGAATGTTCAAATTGTGGATTTGAGAAACGCGACAGAATTTAAAAGCGGACATGTAGAAAATGCAGAACATATATTTATTGGAACGCTTCCAAAAAATCTGGATAAAATAAGCAAGGATAAAAAAGTGGTTATTTACTGTCAGGGTGGAGACCGCGCCACTATTGGATATTCAATGCTCGCAAGCAATGGTTTTAAAAATGTATTAAACTATTCTGCAAGTATGAATGAGTGGATTGGCAAGGGAAATCCTGTTGTACACTAATTAATATACCTGCTGTATGAAAATAAACAACAACTGGATTTTGATTTTCATTTTGGCTGGATTAACGACAGCCATCATGTATAAGGTTGTTGACGTATACAACAAACCTCATATTGCATTACCCAAAAACGAACATACATCCTGGACAGCTCCCAGTCTATATCTTGATCAGACTTTGGAAGGTGAGGAAAGGAGGTTGGTGATTTATGGTGAAGAGCTGATCGCTAATACTTCCAAATACTTAGGGCCCAATGGATCTGTTGCACATGTTACAAATGGGATGAATTGTCAAAATTGTCATCTGAATGCAGGAAAAAAAACGTGGGGGAATAATTATGGTGCAGTTGCTTCTACTTATCCAAAATTCAGAGACCGCAGTGGTTCTATTGAATCTATATACAAAAGAGTAAGTGATTGCATGGAAAGAAGTCTCAATGGATCTGCACTCGATAGCAACACCAAAGAGATGCAAGCAATGATCGCCTATATAAAATGGGTAGGACATGAGGTTCAAAAAGACAGCGTTCCAAAAGGTAGTGGCATCAAACCACCAGAATATTTGGACAGAGCAGCAAATCCTTCAAATGGAAAAATAATTTATCTAAATAAATGTCAGTCATGCCATGGAGCAAATGGAGAAGGGTTGATGGCTGCAGATGGATCAAGTTATACATATCCTCCATTGTGGGGCAAGAACAGCTATAATATAGGAGCTGGATTGTATCGGCTTTCAAGATTAGCGGGTTATGTAAGAGATAACATGCCATTTAACCAATCTACACATGAAAATCCTTCGCTTTCTGATGAAGAATGTTGGGATGTAGCTGCTTTTGTGAACAGCCAGCCCCGTCCCACAAAAGATTTATCATCAGATTGGCCAAATGTTTCTAAAAAACCAGTAGACCATCCTTTTGGTCCTTACACAGATGGATTCAATGAAACACAACACAAGTTTGGACCATTCAAGCCAATCCTCGAAGCAAGAAAAAAACAAAGCAATAAAAGCAAATCATCTTAAAGAGCTGCTCCTGTTGTAAACTACACATCAATTAAAAAATCAGCAATGAAACATCTCAATGATTGTACTTGTGGTGCATGTAATTCAACTACAATGAATGATAATGAAATGAGACAGCATGTGCATGAACAGGAAAATTCAAGAAGAGAATTTTTAAAAAGTACTTCAAGACTGGGATTGGGAACTGCCCTTTTTTCAGCTCCTATTGCTGCATCGGCACTGAATCAAGGAGACAGTGCATACAAAAGCAATGCGATGTCTAAGAACAAAGCTGTATTGGATGGCAAAGCAACCAAACTTACATTACTACACACTGCAGATATACATTCACAATTGATGACGCATGATGAGTTCTTTGTAGAAAACGGTAAAAATGTTTTCAAAAAAAGAGGTGGATTTGCGACCCTTAAAACAATGATTAATGCCCTAAGAAATGAAAACAGGGCAAACACAATGGTATTAGACGGAGGGGATTGTTTTCAAGGTAGTGGGGTTGCAGCAATGAGTCAGGGTAAAGCAATTGTACCATTGATCAATAACATTGGCTATGATGTCATGCTTCCGGGTAATTGGGAAGTGGTTTATGGTAAAGAAATGATGATGAAGGATATGTTCAGCTACGATGGTGTGAAAGTATGCGCCAACATGTTTCATAAAACAAATGATAATAGAAACGGGGATCTGATTTTTCCTCCGTATTTCATTAAAAACATTGCAGGCATCAAAATTGGATTTATTGGATACAATGATCCATTAACCCCTAAAAGACAATCTCCAGCATACAGCGATGGAATCAATTTTACGCAACCTGAATTGAATGTTACCAAATACATCAAGTTATTAAGAGAGTATGAACAATGTGATATGGTATTTCTATTAACCCACATGGGATTGGCTCAACAGGTTGGACTTTCCAACATGCCAATAGTTACTGGAGTAGATTATATTTTAGGTGCAGATACACATGAACGAGTTAGAACTCCCATCCAGGGTAAGTATACAAAGGTTACGGAACCAGGTGCATTTGGATCTTTTGTTGCAAAATTGGATATCGTAGTAGAAAATGGAATGGTAAAAGATCATTCCTATCAGCTCTTGGATGTTGATCCTGATAAATACAAGGAAGATGAAGAAATGAAGCAGCTTGTAAAAAAAGCAAGAGCGCCATATGAAAAAGAATTGAATAGGGTGATTGGAAAAACAACAACTCCTTTAATGAGGTATTATGTGATAGAAACGCCCATGGATAATTTTATCACCGATGCTATCATGTGGAAATTCAAGCCAGACATAGCTTTGAGCAATGGATTCAGGTTCTGCCCACCACTCGTTCCAAACAAAACAACTGGAACTGCTGATATTACAGTAGATTTTTTATGGAATATGTTGCCCGTTGATAGCGATGCAAAAAAAGGGACCATCACCGGAAAGCAATTATGGGATTGGATGGAAAAAGAATTACACAACGCATTCGCAAAAGATCCTTCGAAACGATTTGGCGGTTGGGTAGTTAGGTTCAATGGGATGGAGGTCAATTTCACCATCAACAATGAACAGGGTAAAAGAGTAAACTGGATAAAAGTTGGAGGTGCTCCAATCAACTTGGAAAAAGAATATACGTTTGTTGCATGCGAAAGAGAAGGCGATCCAGATACAACCATCTGTAGAGTTGAAGGTGTCAAAGCTCCAACAAAATTGGGTGTAACGCTTCACTCCATCATTGAAGAATATTTGAAAGTGCACTCTCCCATTTCACCTAAACTAGAAGGAAGATGTACGGCAACAGATGCACCCAATACATTGCTTACACAATTGATGGGCGTAGGATATGAGTTCAGATAAAAAGAACAGATCAGTGGGGTAATTTCTCACGAATAAGTCCGTATACCCATGTTCCGAGCATCGCCATCAATATAGAAACAATGATAACAGATGCACCATACCCAAGCTGTGCGTAAAGTGGACCAGGACAAGCTCCAGTCATTGCCCATCCAAATCCAAAAATCAACCCTCCATAAATCTGACCTTTATTAAAGTCTTTTTTAGGCAGAATGATTTCCTCACCACGAATGGTTTTGATATTGAATTTTTTAATGATAAAAACAGAAATAGCTCCAACTACAACGGCAGAACCTATCACTCCAAACATGTGAAAACTTTGCAACCTGAACATTTCCTGGATGCGGAACCAAGAAACCACTTCAGATTTTATAAGAACAATTCCAAAAAGCATTCCAAAAACAAGGTATTGAAGATTAGACCACATGGGCACTTTCTTCTCTTCATCATTGATACACATGGCATCTAATGAACGAACCTCAAAATCTGTATTGGTATTTTTAATTTCTGACATGTAATAATTATTTTAAAGTGACAGTATATAAGGAAGAATCAGATTGGCCATCAGAAAACCTCCTGCCATAAATGAAATGGTAGCAATCAGAGAAGGCAGCTGAAGATTGGATAACCCCATGATAGAATGTCCAGAAGTACATCCACCTGCATAACGTGTCCCAAATCCTACAAGAAAACCACCAACAACCATTAAAATAAACCCTCTCGGTGTTTGAAGTGAACCCCAATTAAAAAGTTCAATAGGAATCATACTAGAATAATCACTCACCCCATATTGGGAAAGTTCTGTAACAAGCTTTTCATTCACCAATACATTGGCTTCGTTTTTTAAATAATAGGCTGAAACAATTCCACCTAGAAAAACACCCATTACAAAAAACAAGTTCCAAGCTTCTTTTTTCCAATCATATTGAAAAAATGGAATCTTGGCTGGCATACACGCTGCACACATGTGCCTCAAAGATGATGATATACCAAATGTTTTGTTTCCAAATATCAATAGAATTGGAACCATCAGTCCTATAACAGGACCCGCCACATACCATGGCCAAGGCTGCTTAATCATTTCAATGATTGACATGTTGATTTGTTTTGATTATTGTGTGAAACAAAAATGTGGGTTTATGATAATTGGATATGTGATAAATATCACAAACCATATTTAACCAAGCCAATGAATCGTATTTCGCTCCATGCGAACCCTTCCAAGTTTCTCTAATTTTTTTAGAAGCCTCGAGACAACTTCCCGTGAAGAGTTGATATCATGAGCAATTTGCTGATGTGTCAAATTCAGGTCATTACCAAATGCTGTTGCCTGTCGCTTCAAATACCACTCCAGCCTTTCATCCATGTTTTTAAAAGCAATTTGGTCTACTACCGTAAGCAATTCTTCAAACCTTGATCTATACGTTTCAATTACAAAATGATACCAAGCAGTAAATGACTTCATAAGCGTATCCATTTGCTGAATGGGTATCATGATTACTTCTGTTTCTTCCACAGCAATGGCCATTACTGTGCTGGATTGATTTCTGGCCATGCACAACATACTCAAGGCACACGCTTCGCCTCTTTCGAGAAAATACATGAAAAATTCTTCGCCTTCCTCTCCCTCTCTGTACAGCTTCACACGACCACCAACAATCAACATTGCATACTTAAAGAATTGGCCAGGACGCATCAAGACCTCTCCCTGCTTGAATATTTTTGTTTCACCATGCTCATGAATAAATGATGCAAGATCAGGTGTAAAAATTGGAAATACTTCCATCAATTCTTTTGGATTCAATGATGTCATGTTAGTATGATTCTTGACTAAGTTAACTTATCTGCCCATGTATACCATGAGAATTTGTACATCACTTGGATTGATGCCAGATATACGCGATGCTTGTCCCAATGTTTTGGGTTGAATTTTTTTCAGCTTCTCCCTTGCCTCTGCACTGATGGCTTGAACCCTTGAAAAGTCAAAGCTGGCAGGGATTTCAAGTTCTTCCATTTGTCCCATTCTTTCCACCATCTCCTTTTCTTTCTCTATGTACACAGCATACTTCATTTGAATTTCTGCTTGCTCAATTTCGATTTCATGATACTGCTCGAAATTTTTCTTCAACTCATCATGATGATCAATCATTTCTTTTGCACCAATACCGGGACGTAAAACGAGTTGTGCTAATTTTTGTTTTTGGGACAATGGTGTTGATCCAACGTTCTCAAAAAATGAATTGATGTGATCAGGTTCTACAGAAACTTCATTGAATTTTTTAATGATGGATTCTATGTTTTCTTTTTTCTGTTGCACCATCTGATATCGCTCTTCACTTGCTAATCCCAATTGATATCCAATAGAAGTCAATCGCAAATCTGCATTATCCTGTCGCAACAACGTTCTGAACTCTGCTCTGGAAGTAAACATTCGATAGGGTTCTTCCGTACCCTTTGTAATCAAATCATCTATGAGTACGCCGATATACGCCTCGCTTCTTTTCAAAATCAAAGGCTCACGGTCAACAACATAATTATGAGCGTTGATACCAGCCATCAGACCCTGACAGGCTGCTTCTTCATATCCGGTTGTTCCATTGATCTGCCCTGCAAAGAAAAGTCCACGTAACTGCTTGGTTTCCAATGAGTAATGAAGCTGATGGGGTGGAAAATAATCATATTCAATGGCATAGCCTGGTCTAAATACCCT
>CAYFLQ010000044.1:9486-10033 GCA_964344065.1 uncultured Sphingobacterium sp.
CGATAAGGTTCCTCCGTTCCTTTCGTAATCAAATCATCTATGAGCACACCAATATATGCCTCACTTCTTTTTAAAATCAATGGCTCACGATCAGCAACATAATTATGGGCATTGATACCCGCCATCAGGCCCTGACATGCAGCTTCTTCGTACCCTGTAGTTCCATTGATCTGTCCTGCGAAGAACAAACCGCTTAACTGCTTGGTTTCCAATGAGTAATGAAGCTGATGGGGTGGGAAATAATCATATTCAATGGCATAACCTGGTCTAAATACCCTCACATTTTCAAACCCTGGAATCTTTATAAGTGCTTGATACTGAACGTCTTCTGGTAAAGAGGTTGAAAATCCATTCAAATATATCTCTACGGTGTTCCAGCCTTCTGGCTCTACAAACAATTGATGTCGCTCTCTGTCTGCAAATCGATTAATCTTGTCTTCAATACTTGGACAGTACCTTGGTCCAGTGCCTTCAATTCTTCCGGCATACATTGGACTCCTATCGAATCCTGTTTTCAAGGTATCATGAACCTTGTCATTGGTATAAG
>CAYFLQ010000045.1:0-9871 GCA_964344065.1 uncultured Sphingobacterium sp.
ATGTAAGCAGTTCCTGCAGAAATAAAATGCCACAATTTATTCTTGTCTACTAATTCCTCTGGATATCCATAATGATTGGTTCTTCTTGTTTTTACTTCAAAAAAATGCAATCGATCATTTTTTGATGCAATCAGATCAATTTCCCATTTTCCAAATCTCCAGTTCTGTTCTCTGATATGAAAATCATTGTCCATCGCCCATTGCAGTGCAAGCTGTTCGCCTAATTTTCCAGTTTCATTGTGTCTTGCCATTCAAGATGCATTTTTTATCTTCGAATCTCAATCATTCATTGATATCTTTATTGTACTATGCATCGATTAAAAGGAAGAATACAACCATATGCTTGGGGTGGAAATAACTTCATTCCTGACCTTTTTCACATACAATCAGATAGATCAACACCAGCTGCTGAAATTTGGTTGGGAGCACATCCTGGGGGTGTTACTGAAATTGAATTGACTGATGGTGTTTGGAAATCATTGGCGTCAGTCATACAAGAGGATAAAGTAAAATGGTTGGGTGAACAAGTTTCAAATGAATTCAGAAGATTGCCCTTTCTATTGAAAGTACTTGATGTCAAGGATATGCTTTCGATTCAAGTACATCCTTCAAAATCTGCCGCCGAAAAAGGATTTGCACTCGAAAATGAGCATGGAGTGCCATTTGATGCGTCATACCGCAATTATAAAGATGACAATCATAAGCCAGAGGTAATGATTGCATTGAGTGAATTTTGGCTATTGCATGGATTTGCATGTGATATTGAACAACGCCTGGATACTTATGCATTTCTAGCTCCTTTTAAAAAGGATTTCCAGGAAGGTGGGATCAAGCAACTGTACAAAACATTGATGGAGCTTGATCAGCAACGAGTAAATGATATACTGCGCCCATTGGCATTGTCCATTATCCAACCATATCAAGAAGGTAAACTGGATAAATCCTCTCCTGATTTTTGGGCAGCAAGAGCTTTCGAGAACCTTTGTGCGGACGGTAGATATGACAAGGGAATTTTTTCAATTTATTTATTCAATATTCTACGGCTAATGCCAGGCGAGGGAATTTTTCAAGGGGCAGGGATGCCACATGCCTATTTGGAAGGCCAAAATATTGAATTGATGTCTAATTCAGATAATGTGTTAAGAGCAGGATTGACCCCCAAACATATTGATATTCCCGAACTGCTGAAAAACACCTTGTTTAACGTTACGATTCCAAAAATCATAAAAATTAGACAGGGCGCTGAGTTACAGCGCTATGAATGCCCTGTTGCAGACTTTTCTATAGATGCATATCATCTATCAAGGTCTTCCAGCAAGACTTTTACGTGCTCAAATCCAGCTATTGTATTATTTACCAAGGGCGAAGCTACGCTTAGTAGCAATGTGGAACATACAGTAACATCAGCTGCTGCGTACTATTGCTTACCGGGGGAAAGCTTTAAGCTGGAGGCGATCACTGATGTGGATGTTGTGATTGCCACAGTTCCTTAAGATACCTATTCACATATTGAGGAAAACTGATCCTGGCATATTGTTGCAGGCCTGACATAAATGATTATTTTTGTTTAAATGCTGGTTATGAAACTGTCTAAATTCAATATATATTCTTTTTTAATGCTGGTAGTGGTTGCAGCAGCATATCGTACAATACCTGGCAGACCATGGGGATTTGCACCTCAATTTGCTATGGCCATCTTTAGTGGGGCAGTTGTGAAAGATAGAAAATGGGCATTGGCTTTTCCACTCTTGTCTTTATTGATTTCAGACGTTTTATATCAAGCACTTTATGTATCCGGACTGTACGAAATTCCCGGATTTTATAATGGGATGATCAGTAATTATGTGTTGTTTGGATCTTTGACTGTGATTGGCTTTTTCACCAATGCTGCAAGCATCTCATCAATTGCAAAAAGCAGTGTTTCTGCTCCAACTGTGTTTTTTATTCTTTCAAACTTTATGGTATGGATCGGAAATGGAGGATATCAGCGTCCCAAAACCATCACAGGATTGATGCAGGTTTATATTGATGGTTTGCCTTTTTATGCAAATAGTATCATTGCAACAGTAGTGTTTGGTTCAATTCTTTTCGGTGCTCATCAATTGATTAAAAAGTTTGCACCATCTGTTGTGTAACATCAGCCGTTCACAACATAACCAGTATCTTCTTTCAAGTCTTTTCCATCAGCAGCTGAAGTTGCCAGTTCATCACATCGTTGATTATATGGATTTGAAGCATGTCCCTTTACCCAAATAAATGTTATCTTATGCTGTTGATGCAGCGCATAAAACCGCTGCCATAAATCTTTGTTTTTCTTTCCACCCTTGAAATCTGTTTTCATCCAATTTTCCAACCAACCTTCATTTACTGCCTGCACAACATACTTACTGTCAGAATAAATTTCAATGTCCAATCCTGTTCTGTTCAGGCTTTCTAATGCAGCAATTACCGAAAGCAGCTCCATTCTGTTATTGGTGGTATGCAAAAATCCTTCAGAAATTTCTTTTGATTCATTCTTCCACATCAAAATCGCTCCGTATCCACCTCTTCCGGGGTTTCCACGTGCAGCTCCATCGGTATAGATCGTTAACCCTTTATGGTTGATCATTCAACTGTGCTGACCTTAATCGTATTGGTTGGAAGATGTAATTCTACAGGAGTGCTGCAAGTGTTGACAACCACTTCTCCTTTTCGAATAAATCCTCTTTCTTTTAAAATTTTGATTTGATCAGAGATGATTTCATCAAGACTTTCCTCTTCGCTGTAGTAGAAGGCACGTACACCCCAGCTAAGACTCAGTTGGTTTACGAGGGTTCTTTCTTTTGTAAAAATGTATAAATGTGACTTAGGTCTAAATGAACTCAACATGAATGCAGTATACCCCGATTGTGTCATTCCAATGAGTGCATCCGCTGTGGTGCTTTCAGCCAGTTTGCAGGCAGTTAAACAAACAGCATCACTTATATAAGTGGGAGAGTGGGGCAATGGCTTGATATCTTCCTCACGATTATATCTGTATTCTGATTGTTCTGCCTCAATGATGATTTTTCTCATGGTTTCAACTACCAAAACAGGATGCATTCCCGTCGCTGTTTCTCCGCTTAACATTACTGCATCTGCACCTTCTAAGACTGCATTGGCAACATCGGTACTTTCACTGCGATTGGGTTTTACCCTGTCGATCATGCTTTCCATCATTTGGGTTGCAACAATGACTGGCTTCCCTCTGTGCAAACATTTTCTAATCAATTGACGTTGTATCAAAGGAACTTTTTCGATAGGAACTTCAACTCCTAAATCACCTCTTGCAACCATGATGCCATGAGATTCCAAGATGATTTCTCTGATATTCTCAAGCGCTTCCGGCATTTCAATTTTCGCAATGACCTTGGTTTTACTGTTGTTGTCTGCGAGAATTTTTTTGATACCAATGATATCGTCTACTCTTCTTACAAAAGAGAGAGCAACCCAATCCAGTTTTTCAGCAATGATGAAATCCAAATCTTTCAAATCTTTTTCTGTCAGTGCAGGAAGTGAAATTTTGGTATCGGGTAGATTCAATCCTTTTTTAGAAGAAATGATTCCTCCTAACTTTACTTTTACTCTTACATCCTTGTTGGGCAATATATCTTGAACAACTACTTCAATTTTCCCGTCATCAATCATGATGGTATTTCCAATCACTACATCGCCTGCAAGGTTGGGATATGAAACATAAATTCTTTCCATGTTTCCCACCACCTTCTCGTTGGTCAAAGTCAATACATCTCCTTCTTTTACAGGCAATGCATTGTTCTCGATTTCTCCTACACGAAGTTTGGGCCCTTGTAAATCACCAAGAATCGCAATATTGTATGGCTCAGTTGCATTGATTTTGCGAATATGATCAATGATTTTTTTCTTGTCTTCATGAGCACCATGAGAAAAATTCAATCTGAAAACATTCACACCTGCTTTTACAAGTTCAAGTAATTTTTCATACGTATCACAAGCAGGACCTACTGTCGCAACAATTTTGGTTCTATGATTGGTGTGTTGATTGCCAGCTTGGTTATCCATCTGTTGATGAAAATATTTACCAATGTTTTTACTCATAATCTCTTTGGTTTATTTATCCAAAAACAGCAGAGATGCCTCTCTGCTGTTTAATTTAACTGGCCAATATTTTTACCATTTTAAGCCAATCTTCATTAATTCTTTGTTTCGCTTTTACTGCTTTGTCAAGTGGCGTATAATGCATTCTGTTGTTTACAATACCAACCATCACATTGTTGTTTCCTTCAAGTAAACAATTTACAGCTGCATACCCCATTCTGCTTGCAATCATGCGATCCATGCTTGATGGAGCTCCACCGCGCTGAACGTGACCAAGAATGGCAACCCTTATATCAAAACCAGGAATTTTTTCTTTGATAAGGTTGGCTAACTCATTGCCTCCCCCAAAATCATCACCTTCTGCAACCACCAAAATATTTACAAGCTTCTTTCTTTTTTCTTTTTCTTGTAAAGATTTTAAGACAGCCTCTACATCTGTTTTTTGTTCTGGTATGAGAATATGCTCAGCACCTGTTCCAATCCCACTATACAACGCAATATATCCTGCATCTCTTCCCATGACTTCAACAATAAAGAGTCGGTCGTGTGCGTCTGCTGTATCTCTGATTTTATCGATCGCATCTATGGCTGTATTTACTGCAGTATCAAAGCCTATTGTAAAATCTGTACCTGCAATATCCTTGTCTATAGTACCAGGAATGCCAATGCAGGGGATATCAAATTCGTTGGAGAAAATTTGTGCTCCCTTGAAGGAACCATCGCCCCCAATTACTATGAGACCGTTGATGCCATGTTTTTTTAAGTTGTTATAGGCTTTTTTTCTGCCTTCAGGTGTCATGAAGTCCTTACACCTGGCAGTTTTCAAAATCGTTCCACCTCTTTGAATGATGTTGGCAACACTTCTGGAGTCCATCTTATGGATGTCATCATCAATCATTCCAGCATAGCCCCTGGTTATTCCATAAACATCCAGTTTATGGAAAAGTCCAGTTCTAACTACTGCTCGTACACATGCATTCATACCCGGAGCGTCTCCTCCAGATGTCATGATGCCAATTTTGGTAATTTTTTTGGACATGTTCTACTTCATCTACGTTTTTGGGCAAGTATCGAGGGAATTCAGTAGTGTTAGCGGTCGCAAATCTAACGATAAAATATGAAAAATTATACCCTTTTGGCCATGTGTAAGCAGAGATTATCCACAACATGTATGCATTGAAAATCAGGGGCTTAAAAGATCAAATCGAGCGAATCTTTGAAAGTATGGGGGCTGTAATTCAACTCTCTGATTGCTTTTTCAATATTGAATCCCGTTTTCAATGGTCTTTTTCCCACCTGAGTGAAACTATCAGCATCCACTGGATGAATAAAAGCATCATCAATGCCCAGTTTATTGGCTACGGCCAAAGCCATTTGATAGGGACTTAATATATCCTTCCCTGAAACATGATAAATGCCCTGAGAGCCCTTGTAAAGGCTTGTGAGCACTGCGTTGGTCAAATCAGGAATATACGTTGGTGTTCTGATCTGATCTGCAACTACATTGATATGTTTACCCGCTTCAATATTGTTTTTAACCCAATAGATGAAATTGGTGCGGTTTAACTGGTCTGCCTTTCCATACAGTAAAATGGTTCTGATAATGGTCCAGGTAAGGTTGCTCTCGATGATATGTTGTTCTGCCAATTCCTTGGTCTTCCCGTAGTAGTTGACCGGATTGGGAGTGTCTGTTTCTGAGTAGGGACCATTTTCGCCGCTGAAAACAAAATCAGTTGAGATATAGCAAAGCCTCGCGTTCACTTCCGTTGCTGCCAGAATCAAGTGATCGGTTGCATCTACATTAGTACTGTAGCTAAGCATCTTATTTTGTTCACAATCATCTACTTGTGTCATAGCTGCGGCATGAACTATAACATCGGGAAGAAAGGAAGATACCGTTTTGAGCACTTCATCTTTATTCCTGATGTCCATGGATTGGTACACAAAATTTTCGTGAAATATTTCAGCTGGGAGTCTGCAGTGGTTTCTGCCTGTTGCCAACGTGGAATGTCCGCTTTTGCTCAACTCTTTTGAGAGATTGGAGCCTACCATTCCATTTGCGCCTGTGAGCAGAATTTTCATTTGATGGGTTGCTTCATCAAATGTAATGTTTTATGTAAATTTTCGCTGATCAGAACTTATTCTTCCACATCATGCTTTCGATGGGTTTATCAGGCTGACCGGAGTATTTTGCATTCTTTTTCTGGTTGTATTTGATGGCGATTTCACCCTCAACAGGGAAATAGATCAATTGCCCTATCGGCATGCCATGATAGACTTTCACAGGCTGTTTAACAGAGATCTCTAAAGTCCAGTTACCGCAAAAACCTACGTCTCCCTTACCGGCAGTAGCATGAATATCGATGCCTAACCTTCCTGTAGATGATTTTCCTTCCAAAAATGGCACGTGTTCATGGGTTTCCGTGTACTCTTGGGTAACGCCCAAATAAAAAACATGAGGATAAAGTACAAATCCATCATCAGGAATATCGAAATATTCAATTTGATTGTGCTCTTTGGCATCTAGAATATGGTTTTTATAAGTTGCTAGACATTTGCCCAAGTGAACATCATAGGAATTACTACCCAAACAAGTTGCATCGAAAGGGGTGATTTTGATGGTACCCTTTTCCATTTCTTCCATAATTCGCTTATCAGAGAGGATCATTGCAGATGAATTTAGCGTCCCGAAATTCGTCATTGATCCCTATTTATTTCATTTATTTTTTCAACAAAGTTTGAACAAGCGAAAGCTTATTTTTACATCATGCCATTGGTATATAAAGGAGAGGACATTGACTATCAAATTGGATTGTGGAAGATAGAAGAGGAAATTCCATTTTTTGAATCCGCTTTTAGCTATAGATCGAATGCTGTCCATCCAGAGAGAATCAAACAACAACTTGCTGCACGCATGGCATTGTATACAGTTGATAATGCATTTCCCTTTCATGAAGTGATGATACTCGATGGCGGAAAGCCAGTATTGAGACAACCAACTTCAAGATTTTCTTTATCCCATTGTAAAGGTTTTGGTGCCGCCATCATCTCCAAATCCAAAGAAGTGGGAGTCGATATTGAGCCGGTAAGTGATCGCGTATTAAAAATTGAAAAAAAATTCATGAATTCGCATGAGTTCAAGCTATTGGATTCTTTTTCGTATCAAGATAGAATCCTCTATGCAACTTTATTTTGGTCGTTGAAAGAGACGATGTTCAAGTGGTGGGGGAAGGGAGGAGTTGATTTTTCAGATCACATACAAATTCAATCATTTGAATTGAAGGAAAAAGGATCTGCACAAATTAAATTTTCAACATTGCCCGAGGAAGATTTTAGGCTTCAATATTTTTTACACGATCAGATTTGGGTCACATCGGTATGTAAATAAAAAAGCCCCTTGCGGGGCTTCTGCTATTTTAAACTTGCTTGAAGTTTTTCATTTAAAGTGACATAGTCAGGGTTTTTTGCTGCCTTGGCCAGTTCCAATGATTTGTTTGATGCAATTTTTGCCTCTGCATTTTTCCCAATCATAGTTAAGCATCTTGCTTTTTGATACCAAACCCAATAAGCATTAGGAGTTTGTTTTGTGGCCTGTTCCAGCCAAGCTGATGCCTTATTCAAGTCTTTTCCATTGTCCATGTAATACATGGCTGCATTGTAATAAGGCTTGTTATCATTATTGATCAAATTTTCAATTTGCGCCATGATTTTAGAGTCAATATCCGCTTTGATGGGAAAACTAACCATGGTCTGATCCCAAAGGATCATTAATTCCAATTCATTGCTTTTTATTTTTTCAAATAAAATCATAAATGATTCAATGGCAAAAGGAAGAGATACCGAGGGTACATTCAATCTTACCACATCCATACTTTGTTGATAAGCAGAAGGCGATGTAACATCTGTTTGCTTTGATAGGATGATGGTCCACTCGCTTGCACCTGGTATAGATAACAGACCATATTTTCCTGCTGAGATTTTCTTTCCACCAATAATAACTTCATCGCTGAATGTTAGTGTGGTGGCATTGTTGGCACCTGTGCGCCAAACTGCTCCGTATGGAACCAAATCTCCGAATATATTTCTACCTCTCATGTTGGGTCTGGAGTAAGAGAGCTCAATAGAGCCTAATCCAAATTCCTGCTTCACAGTTTGTGTAGTGGAAGGAGAGGGTGTTTTGAGGGATTGCGCTTGTATGGCTGAAATAAACGCTAACAGCATCAAGCTTGTCATAAATCTTTTCATACCGTCATTTTTTTGCAAATTAATCAAATGCTTCAGAAAAAAATCAATTGGACTTATCTCTAAAGCCAGGATGAAATCTTTTCAATGTATCCCTGAGGAAATTCCTATCTAAATGAGTATAAATTTCAGTGGTGGTAATGCTTTCATGTCCAAGCATTTCCTGTACGGCTCTTAAGTCTGCACCCCCTTCAACCAGATGTGTTGCAAAGGAATGCCTGAACGTATGAGGAGAGATGTTTTTCTGAACGTTTGCTTTTATGGCCATTTCTTTGATGATATAAAATACCATCACCCTCGATAATTTATTTCCTCTTCTATTAAGAAAAACAATGTCCTCAGACCCTTTTGAAATTTCCTGATGTATACGAACATCCTGAAGGTAAATTTGTAAATATTTGATGGCTTCTGAACCTATCGGAATCAATCTCTCTTTATCGCCTTTTCCAATCACACGAACAAATCCAATGTCTAAGTATAAATTGGATTTTTTTAGATTGACTATTTCGCTTACCCGCATTCCACAGCTGTAAAGTGTTTCAAGCAATGCTTTGTTTCTCATTCCCTCAGGCTTGCTTAGATCGATACTTGCAATGATTTGTTCGATTTCCTCGAATGTGAGCGTGTCTGGCAATGTTCTCTTCAGTTTAGGAGATTCGAGCAATTCAGTAGGATCTTTCTTGGTGATGTCTTCCTGAAGACAATATTTGTAAAATGATTTTATGCCCGAAATAATTCTGGCTTGTGATCTTTCACTCATTCCAAGTTCAGCAATCCATTTAACATATGCTTGAAGATCTTGTAATGTTACCTGATCAGGTCCTTTTTTTAGACCGCTTTGTTCAAAAAATTGAATCAATTTTTCTAAATCCAAGGCATATGCCTGTATGGTATTAGAAGATAGAGATTTCTCCAGCTGTAGATGAACTAAAAATCCTTTTTTATATACTTCCCACATCTATTAACAGCTAAATTTCTTTATTAGGAATAATCGATTAAATTCGCGACTCAATTTAATCATTAAATTCTTCTCGTGGCAAAAGCAATTGGGTTCAGTTTCAAGTCATTTAAAATCAAATCAGCAAAAAATAAAAAAACACTCAGAGGTTTTTTGACAAGGCTTAAAAACAAGCCCCCAAAAGGATTGGACAATCTTGCAACTGTGGTAGATAAAGAAGTATGGCAAGAAGTGGATTGCTTGGCATGTGCTAACTGCTGCAGAACCATGACACCAACATTTACATCAGAAGATATTAATCGCATTGCTGCTCATTTCAAGCAAACGCCTGAACAATTCAAGCAGAAATGGTTATACAAAGACCGAGATGGCGATTGGATGAACAAACAAACACCTTGTCAGTTTTTAGATCTCAAAACAAATTATTGTTCCATTTACACCATTCGTCCTGCTGATTGTGCTGGATTTCCTCATCTTACCAAAAAGAAAATGGTTGATTACATGCATGTGCATCACCAGAATTTAGAGTATTGTCCTGCGACGTTTTCGATGGTAACCAAAATGCAAGATTTACTT